>NZ_JBEZKW010000041.1:0-71673 GCF_040651795.1 Streptomyces sp. NPDC048361 | reverse complement strand
CCGGGGCGCTCCTGTGCAGGTCAGAGGGGGTGAACCCTCCGCCACTCGATGTAGGCCATGTCGGACTCGAACCGACAACCAACGGATTAAAAGTCCGCTGCTCTGCCAATTGAGCTAATGGCCCTTGGCGCGTCACCCCCGAGCATAGCCGGACGGCGCCCGGCAGCCGATCGGGTATCGGGTGTCGGGCCCGTCGCGGGTCGGGCGGGGGGTCGCACAGACTTCTCGAGTCGGGCAGAGCCGGACGAAGCGGGCCCGCTCACTCCTTCGGGGTTCCCTCCCCCGTGGGTCGCAGGAACCAGTGCCGTGCCGAGGCCACCCACCACACCGTCGCGAAGCCCAGGACGGCGAGGACGGCGATCGGGGCGTAGTTGAAGGTTTCCCAGGTCACCGGGGAGACCTGCGGCAGCATGAACAGGACGGTGATGACCGCCACCCATGCCACCGCCACGATGCCGATCGGGCGCGACCAGCGGCCCAGGTGCCAGGGGCCCCGGGCGAACGCGTCGCCGCGGAACAGGCGCAGCAGGGTGGGAATGACGTACGCGATGTAGAGGCCGATCACCGCGATCGAGGTCACCGCCGCGTACGCCGTGACGTTGATCAGGTACGGCAGGCCCAGGACCAGCGCCGCGCCCGCGGCGAGCCAGACCGCGGCGACCGGGGTGCGGGTGCGCGGGCTCACCGTGTGCCACAGGCGGGAGAAGGGGAGGGCGCCGTCGCGTGAAAAGGCGTAGATCATACGGGAGTTGGCGGTCACCGACGCCATGCCGCAGAAGAGCTGCGCGCCGATCACGACCAGAAGGAGCAGCTTCCCGCCGGTTTCGCCCAGCGAGTCCAGGAGGATCTGGGCCGGGGGCGCGCCGGTGTCCGAGTTCAGCTGGGTGTCGTACGAGCCGATCGCGTACGTGAAGCCGAGCAGCAGGACGAAGCCGGCTATCCAGGACGTCCAGATGGAGCGGACGATGCCGCGCGGGCCGGCCGTCGAGGCGTCGTGGGTCTCCTCCGTCATGTGCGCGGAGGCGTCGTATCCGGTGAAGGTGTACTGGGCCATCAGGAGGCCGATCAGGACCACGTACACGCTGTTGGTGAAGCCCGTCTCGTTGACGAAGTCGGTGAAGACGAACGACGTCGAGCGGTGCGTGTCGGGTACGAGGGCCAGGGCCGCGACGATCGCTGCCACGCCAAGGACGTGCCACCACACGCTCACGCTGTTGAGGAACGCCACGATGCGTACGCCGAAGGTGTTCAGGAGGCCGTGCAGGAGCAGGATCGCGGCGAACAGGAGGATCGTGCGCGCCGGGGTGACGTCGAAGCCGAACTGGAGGTTCAGATACGCCCCGAGGAAGGAGGCCGCGCCGAAGTCCACGCCCGCGGTCACCGCGATCTGGCCGAGCACGTTGAACCAGCCCGTGAACCACGCCCAGGCGGCGGCCTGCCGGGGCGGGGCGAGGCGGTGCGCCCAGAAGTACAGGCCGGCCGAGGTGGGGTAGGCGGAGCAGATCTCGGCCATCGCCAGGCCGACGATCAGCGTCATCAGGCCCACGGCCACCCAGCCCCAGGTGATGAGGGCGGGGCCGCCGGTCTTCATGCCGTACGCGTACATCGTCAGGCACCCCGAGAGCACCGAGATGATCGTGAACGAGACGGCGTAGTTGGAGAACGCCGACATGCGGCGCGCGAGGACCTGCTTGTAGCCGAGCTGCGCCAGGAGCTCCTCGTCCGAGCCCGGCCCGGGCCCGGGCCCCGCTGTTCCCCCGCTGGTGGTGCCGACGTCATTTGTCATGCCCCCAGCGATTCCCAACCCGCGGGTACGGCATGCGCCGTCGGGCGGCCGGAATCGAGCGGTTCCGGGTCGTCTCGGGAGCCGGGGCACACAAAAGGGCCCGTACGCCACCGGGCAGGTGGAGTACGGGCCCTGATGATCCGTCAGGCGACGGAGGGGATTGCGCGATCAGCCGTTGCGCTTCCAGCGGGGCTTGTCGTCGCGACGGCCGAAGGAACCGGTGTTGGTGCCGGTGCCGCGGTGCTCGTCACGACGGCCCTGCGGGCGGTCGTGGCCACCGGTGCGGAAGCCGCCGCCGGCCGGGCGGTCGTCACGACGGTCGCGGTTGAACGGACGGTCGCTGCCACCGCGGTTGAAGCCGCCGGAGGGGCGCTCGTCACGACGGTCGCGGTTGAAGCCGCGGTCGCCGCCGCGGTCGTCGCGGTTGAAGCCACCCGAGGGGCGCTCGTCGCGGCGGAAGCCGCCACGGTCGCCGCCGCGGTCGTCACGGTTGAAACCACCCGAGGGACGCTCGTCGCGACGGAAACCGCCGGAGGGGCGGTCGTCACGGCGCTGGAAGCCGCCACGGTCGCCGCCGCGGTCGTCACGGTTGAAGCCACCCGAGGGACGCTCGTCGCGACGGAAGCCACCGGAGGGGCGGTCGTCACGGCGCTGGAAACCGCCGGAGGGACGGTCGTCGCGGCGCTGGAAGCCACCACGGTCGCCACCGCGGTCGTCCCGGCGGTCACGGTTGAAGCCGCCCGAGGGACGGTCGTCGCGGCGGAAGCCGCCACGGTCTCCACCGCGGTTGTCGCGGTCGCCACCACGGTTGTCGCGGCGGTCGAAGCTGCCACGGTCGTCACGGCGCTGGAAGCCACCGCGGTCCTCGCGGGCCTCCGGCTGGGCCGGCACGGCAGCGGCAGCAGCAGCAGCCGCGACCTCGGCCTCGGCCTCGGCGACGACCTCGGCGACCGCGGCCTCCGGGTCCTCACCGCGCTCACGGGCGGCGCGCGCCACGAGGCGGTCGGCCTCCTCGCGCAGCTCGCCGGCGCGGCGGGTCAGCCGCTCCAGCTCCTTGGTCAGCTCGGCGACCTCGCGCTCGGCCTGCTTGGCCGAGTTGTTCGCGGAGTCGGCCTGGACCTCGGTGAGCGAACGGGCGCCGGTGATCTCGGCGACCTCCGGGTCGAACGCGCCGGCGCTCTGGATGATGTGGCGCGAGGCGTCGACGCCCGCGTCCTCCATCAGCCGGAAGATCTGGCGGCGCTGGTGCGGCAGCGACAGCGACACGACGACACCGGACTTGCCGGCGCGGGCGGTACGGCCCGAGCGGTGCAGGTAGTCCTTGTGGTCGCCGGCCGGGTCCACGTTGAGGACCAGGTCGATGCCGTCGACGTGGATGCCGCGGGCGGCGACGTCGGTGGCGACCAGAGCGTTGACGTAGCCCTTCTTGAAGTCCTCAAGGACGCGGGTACGGGCACCCTGGGTCATGCCGCCGTGCAGCGCGTCGGCCTTCACGCCCGACTCGCACAGCTGCTCGGCGATACGGTCCGCGCCCAGCTGGGTGCGGACGAAGATGATGGTGCGGCCCTTGCGGGCGGCGATGGCGGCGGTGACCGGCGCCTTGTCCTTCGGCTTCACGACCAGGACGTGGTGGGTCATCGTCGAGACGTTGCCCTGCGCGCTGTCGACCTCGTGCGTGACGGGGTTGGACAGGTAGCGCTTGACCAGCGTGGAGATCTCGTTCTCCATGGTGGCGGAGAAGAGCATGCGCTGGCCGCCGCCGGGGATCTGGTCGAGCAGCTCGGTGACCTCGGGCAGGAAGCCCAGGTCGGACATCTGGTCGGCCTCGTCGAGGACGGCGACCTGGACGTTGGCGAGCGAGCAGGCGCCGCGGTTGATGAGGTCGCGCAGACGGCCCGGGGTGGCGACGAGGACGTCGACGCCGCGCTCCAGGGCGTAGATCTGGTTGCTCATCGACGTACCGCCGCAGACGACCTTCATCTTCAGGCCGAGCACGTCGCCGTAGGGCTGGAGCGCGTCCGCGACCTGCATCGCGAGCTCACGCGTCGGCGTGAGGATGATCGCGCGGGGCTTCTTCTTCTCGGTGTGGCCGCCGGTCAGCGTGGCCAGGGTCGGCAGACCGAAGGAGAGGGTCTTGCCGGAGCCGGTGCGGCCACGGCCGAGGATGTCCTTGCCGGCCAGGGCGTCCGGGATGGTCGCGGCCTGGATCGGGAAGGGGCTGGTCACGCCGTTCTGCGCGAGCTTGCGCACGACACCCTCGGGCAGACCGAGGTCCGCGAAGGTGACGGTGGGCTCGGTGTTCTCGTCCGCCTCGGAGTCGGTGCTCTCCGCGACCTCGACGAGCTCGACGACCTCGATGATGTCGGAAGCCGCTGCGTCGGAGGCCGCTACGGCCTCGACGACGTCGTTCTGGGCGGCCTCGACGGCCTCGGCGGAGTCGGTGTTCTCGTTCTCGGGCAGGACGGAGTGGTCAGTGCTGGAAATGGACATGCGAAATGCGAAACCTTCCGGAGTCTCGGCACGCGCCCGTCAACTCCGTGAATTCGCAATTCGACCGCCTCAATGCGGTCAGCCACGGCTAGGGAGAGTACGCGCCACACGGCGCTCTTCTGTGTCGGCGCCGGGCAATGGGATCAAACGATCTACTACCATACGCACTCCCACCCCCCTAAGGCAAACCGAGTCCGCCTAAACCGGTCCGACCTGCGGTGATGCGGTCGGCTCCTGATCGATCGGAGCCTGGTTCCTACGGAGCGCGCTGTTGTGCGTGTCGGCTCCGGGCGTCGTGGACGGCGACGCGGGCGGCGGGGGCGAGACCGGGGGCGGCGACGGCGAGGCCGGCGGCGGGGGCGGGTCGGAGTGGGTCGGCGTCGGGGCGGGCCGCGAGGCACCCTGCGAGGGCTTGGCAGGGCCGCCCGCACCGCCCGGCTTCGGGTGGACGCCGACCGAAGGCGCGGCCGACCCCGGCGCCGGTGACCCGCTGGGCCTGGCCGACCCCGACGCCGCGCCGGACGCCTTGGGGTCGCGCTTGCCGGTACGCCCCTTGCCCTCGCTCACCCCGCCCTTGCCCTCGTCCGGCCTGGCCGCCGCGTCGCCGTGCCGCCCGGCGGAGACCGAGGGCCTCGGCCTGCCCTCGTCGTCGCTCACGCTCATGCAGCCCGCCGACGCCGTGAGCACCAGGACGGTCACGGCCAGCTCGGCCAGGCGGGCAGGGGTGGTCAACTGGCGCACGGGGGCACCTCCGGAACACGGGAGCAGCGGGGTCGTACGTTCCAACTCCCGCGCCCCCACGGGGGACACGCCCGGCCCGCACCCGGCTTGCGCCCGACATCCGTCCGAGCGCGGCGGGGGCGGCCACGGAGGCACGCGCCGGTCGGGCTATGGGTGTGGGCCCGGGCTTGGGTGTGGGTGTGGGCCCGGGCTTCGGCGTGGGCCGGGGCTTGCGCCGGGCTGCAACGTGGGCCGGGGCTTCGGCGTGGGCCGGGGTCAGCCGTAACCGAGAGCGTGCAGCCGGGCGTCGTCGATGCCGAAGTGGTGGGCGATCTCGTGCACCACGGTCACTTCCGTCTCGGCGACGACTTCCTCCCGCGTCCCGCACATACGCAGCGTGGGCCCCCGGTAGATGGTGATGCGGTCGGGGAGCACCCCCGCGTACCACTCGCCGCGGTCGGTGAGCGGGGTTCCCTCGTAGAGTCCGAGCAGTTCGGGGTCGTCGGGGGCCGGCTCGTCCTCGACGAACACGGCGACGTTGTCCATCAGCCGTGTCAGCTCGGGCGGTATCCGGTCCAGCGCCTCGCCGACCAGTTCCTCGAACTCCTCGCGCGTCATCTCCAGCACCCGACCATTGTCGGTCAGGCACGGGGATACGGCCGTGCGGCGGGGTGCTCAGGGAGGCTTCGGCAGGGTCCCGGGTAACCGTTTTGGCGAAACCCTCCGCATCCCATATGCTTCTCACGTCCCCGACGCGCTGCAAAGCGCCCAGGCGGGCCAATTAGCCCTCATCGTCTAGTGGCCCAGGACGCCGCCCTTTCAAGGCGGTAGCACGGGTTCGAATCCCGTTGGGGGCACGCACAATCCTGTGCGAGACTTGGTCTCGCGCAAGCTTGGTCCTGTGGAGCAGTTTGGAGTGCTCGCCACCCTGTCAAGGTGGAGGCCGCGGGTTCAAATCCCGTCAGGACCGCTGTAGTTCACCTCGGTGAGCTACGTGGCTGGGTAGCTCAGTTGGTACGAGCGATCGCCTGAAAAGCGATAGGTCGCCGGTTCGACCCCGGCCCCAGCCACCATAGAAAGCCCCGGCCCCTCCGGCCGGGGCTTTCGTCGTCCCCGGCCCGGCGGCCCGGCTCGACCTGGTCCCGCTCACGAGACCTGGTCCGGCTTACGAGTTCGGCCCGTACGCGGCCGGCCGCGCAGTTCCCCACGCCCCCTGGGTGGGTCGACCTTGGCAGGATGCCCACCCCAAGCCTCCCCGCGCCCCTGACGGGGCCCAGGAAGTCGGGGCGTCAGGGCGTATCGTCCGGGCGGGGGCGGGCACGCCACCCCCGTACCCCCAGCGTCACCCCCGCCACCGCCACCAGCGCAAGCAGCAGCGCCCAGTTCGGCACCGCGTCGCCGACCCCCCGCGTCCACTCCTCCACCGCGTACGAGTCGTCGACGTCCAGCAGGCCCGGCAGCCCCGTCGCTCCGTCGTACGCCAGGAACAGCGCGCCCAGGGCGATGAAGAACAGGCCCGACAGGAGGGAGGTGGTGTGGAGTTCGAGCCGGCCCAGCCGGAGGATCCGCCCGCGCAGCCACCCGCGGCCGCCCAGTTCGAAGCGCTCCCACAGCAGGGCCAGGAGGAAGAGGGGGACTGCCATGCCCAGCGCGTACACCGCGAGCAGCAGCCCGCCGTAGACCGGGCTGCCACTCACCGCCGCCACCGTCAGAACGCTCCCCAGGATCGGGCCCGCGCAGAACCCCGCGAGGCCGTAGACCGCGCCCAGCGCGTACACGGACAACGCCGTCGTGGGGCGGATCTTCCCCGACAGCTCCGTCATACGGCGGCTGGCGAAACCCATCCCCACGATCTGGGCGACGCCGAGCACGATGATCAGCCAGCCGCCGAAGAGCACCAGCTGATCGCGGTGACCGTAGAAGAGGCGGCCCGCGTACGACCCCGCCGCACCCAGCGGCACCAGGGTCGTGGCCAGCCCCGCGTAGAAGATCCCGGTGCGCGCGAGCAACTTGGTGCGGCTGGAGATCGAGTACGCGAAGAACGCCGGCAGCAGCAGCGCGCTGCACGGACTCAGCAGGGCGAGCAGACCGCCGAGGAACGCCGCGAGGTAGCCGATGTCCGGGGTCACTTCTTCGCCGCCCCGGCCGCCGCGGCCTCGATGACCTGTGCGAAGGAGTCCATCGGCTGGGCGCCCGCGATCGGGGTGCCGTTGATGAGGAAGGAGGGGGTGGAGCTCGCGCCGAGCCCGTACGCCTCCTCCTGGTCCTTCTTCACCGCCGCCTTCGCCGCATCACTGTCGAGGTCCCTCGCGAAGCGTCCCGTGTCCGGCACGCCCGCCTCCTCGGCCAGCGCCTTCAGCCGGTCACCGCCGAACCCCTTCTCCTTCGCGCCCTCCGCGTACGCCGCCGCGTGGAACTGCCAGAACCTGCCCTGCTGCCCCGCCGCCCACGCCCCGCGCGCGGCCGCCTCCGATTCGGCGCCGAAGATCGGGTAGTTGCGCCACTCGATGCGCAGGGTGCCGTTGTCGACGTACTTCTTCACCAGGGCGGGCTCGGTGTCGCGGGCGAACTTCCCGCAGTACGAGCACTTGAAGTCGGCGTACTCGATCATCACGACCGGCGCGTCGGGCCGGCCCTGGGCGAGCGGGTCCTTGGCGTCGCGCCGGGCCAGTTGCGCCGGCTCCGGGTGACCGCCCCCGGCCGGCTCGGCGGTCGAGGCGGCGTCGTTGACGGTGGGCCTCGGGTCGGGCGATGTCGCCTGGTAGGACGCCATTCCCAGCACACCGGCGGCGACCAGGACGGCCGCCCCGATGAGGAACGGCTTGCGCGACGTGGCGGACGCGGCGGGCTTGGTCGGCTTGGCGCGCTCGGCCGACTTGGCGGCGGCGGGCTTCGTGTTCTTGGGCATGCGGAAACTCCGGGTGCGTACGAGACGTACAGGGACGTGCTGAGGAGGGGGAGGAGGGGACGGACGGGCGGTCGCCCGGGGCGAGGCCGGACCGTCCAGACAGTCCCTAGACCCTGAGCACCGAGAGTTCGACGGGAGTGGGCGCGCCGAGCGTGGGCCCGCGGACCGGCGGGTTGCGATGGGCCGCGTACAGCGCGCCGAGTGTGGCGGGCGCGACGCGGTCCTCCAGGACCGGCGCCTGGTCGTGGGCGGTACGGGCCCGGACCGGCGCGGCGGGGTCGGAATCCTGGTGGCGGCTGCCCTGCTTGCAGCCGGGCGTACCCGAGTGATCCGTGAGGACCGGCGGCGTCCCGCTTTCGGACGGGTCCGCCGCCTGCGCCACGGCCGCCGCCTGCGTCATCGCGGAGACCGCCACGGCCGGCACCCGCGTCACGGCGGAGACCGGCGCGGCCGGCGCCGCCGGCGCCGCCTGGACCGGTCCGCACCACCCCACCCCGAGCACCCCAAGCACCAGCAACAGCGCCGCCGTGAGGCGGCGGCGCGGGGCTCGGGTGCGGGGCATGCCCGAAATGGTACGGGGTGGGGGCCCACGAGCCCGGCATGATCCAAACGAGCGGCCCTAAATGCGTTCGCCACTCGTCCTCGGCGGGTGAGATCCTGAACCAGGTATGTCTACTTCCTTCGCCGATCTCCAGACGCTGCTCGACGGGGCCTCGCTGCGCGACGCCCACCGCCTGGGCCGCCGTCTCGAAGGCGCCCGCCGCATCCGTAAGCCCGAGGCCCGGCAGGCCGTGCTCGACGAGATCGCCGCCGAGGCCCAGAAGTCCGCCGAGCGCATCGCCCGGCGGGCCGCCCGCATGCCCGAGATCAGCTACCCCGAGCAGCTCCCGGTCAGCCAGAAGAAGGACGACATCCTTCAGGCGATACGCGACCACCAGGTCGTGATCGTCGCGGGTGAGACCGGCTCCGGCAAGACCACCCAGATCCCCAAGATCTGCATGGAGCTCGGCCGTGGCGTGCGCGGCATGATCGGGCACACCCAGCCCCGCAGGCTCGCGGCCCGTACGGTCGCGGACCGTATCGCCGAGGAGCTGAAGACCCCGCTGGGTGAGGCGGTGGGCTGGAAGGTCCGCTTCACCGACCAGGTCGACCAGAACGCGACCTTCGTGAAGCTGATGACCGACGGCATCCTGCTCGCCGAGATCCAGACCGACCGCGAGCTGCGCGCCTACGACACGATCATCATCGACGAGGCCCACGAGCGGTCCCTCAACATCGACTTCCTGCTCGGCTATCTGGCCCAGCTGCTGCCGAAGCGCCCCGACCTGAAGGTCGTCATCACCTCGGCGACCATCGACCCCGAGCGGTTCTCGCGCCACTTCGGCGACGCGCCGATCGTCGAGGTCAGCGGCCGTACGTATCCGGTCGAGGTGCGTTACCGGCCGCTCCTGGAAGAGGACTCCGAGGACGCCGACCGGGATCAGATCACCGCGATCTGCGACGCCGTGGACGAGCTCCAGGCCGAGGGCCCCGGCGACATCCTGGTCTTCCTCTCGGGCGAGCGCGAGATCCGGGACACCGCGGACGCGCTGATCAAGAAGAACCTCCGCTCGACCGAGGTGCTCCCCCTCTACGCGCGCCTCTCCCACGCCGAGCAGCACCGCGTCTTCCAGCAGCACAGCGGCCGCCGGATCGTGCTCGCGACCAACGTCGCCGAGACCTCCCTGACCGTCCCGGGCATCAAGTACGTCATCGACCCGGGCACCGCCCGCATCTCGCGCTACAGCCACCGCACCAAGGTGCAGCGCCTGCCGATCGAGCCGGTCAGCCAGGCCAGCGCCAACCAGCGCAAGGGCCGCTGCGGCCGTACGTCCGACGGCATCTGCATCCGGCTGTACGGCGAGGACGACTTCGTCACGCGCCCCGAGTTCACGGACGCGGAGATCCTCCGGACCAACCTGGCGTCCGTCATCCTCCAGATGACCGCGGCCGGCCTCGGCGACATCGAGAAGTTCCCCTTCATCGACCCGCCGGACCACCGCAACATCCGTGACGGCGTCCAACTCCTCCAGGAACTGGGCGCGTTGGACCCGGCGGAGAAGGATCCGAAGAAGCGCCTCACCCAGCAGGGCCGCAAGCTCAGCCAGCTCCCCGTCGACCCGCGGCTCGCCCGCATGGTCCTGGAGGCCGACAAGAACGGCTGCGTACGCGAGGTCATGGTCATCGCGGCCGCGCTCTCCATCCAGGACCCGCGTGAGCGTCCCAGCGAGAAGCAGGCGCAGGCCGACCAGCAGCACGCCCGCTTCAAGGACGAGACCAGCGACTTCCTGGCCTACCTCAACCTGTGGCGGTACGTACGCGAGCAGCAGAAGGAGCGCGGCTCCTCCAGCTTCCGCCGGATGTGCAAGCAGGAGTACCTGAACTTCCTGCGCATCCGCGAGTGGCAGGACATCTACTCGCAGCTGCGGACCGTGGCCAAGACGATGGGCATCCACCTCAACGAGGAGGACGCACCCGAGCAGTCCGTGCACACCTCGCTGCTCGCTGGTCTGCTCTCGCACATCGGCATGAAGGACACCGAGAAGAACGAGTACCTGGGCGCCCGCAGCGCCAAGTTCGCGATCTTCCCGGGCTCGGCGCTCTTCAAGAAGCAGCCCAAGCTCGTGATGTCCGCGGAGCTGGTGGAGACCTCGCGGTTGTGGGCCCGGGTCAACGCGAAGATCGAGCCCGAGTGGATCGAGCCGCTCGCCCAGCACCTGATCAAGCGCACCTACAGCGAGCCGCACTGGGAGAAGGACCAGGCCGCGGTGATGGCGTACGAACGCGTCACGCTGTACGGCGTGCCGATCGTCGCCAACCGCAAGGTCAACTACGGCCGCATCGACGCCGAGGCCTCACGCGACCTGTTCATCCGCAACGCCCTGGTCGAGGGCGACTGGCGCACCCACCACAAGTTCTTCGCGGACAACCGCAAGCTCCTCACCGAGGTCGAGGAGCTGGAGCACCGCGCGCGGCGCCGCGACATCCTCGTCGACGACGAGACGCTCTTCGACTTCTACGACCGGCGGGTCCCCGACCATGTCGTGTCGGGCGCGCACTTCGACTCGTGGTGGAAGCACAAGAAGCACGAAGAGCCCGAACTCCTCGACTTCGAGCGCGAGATGCTCATCAACGAGAAGGCCGGCGCCGTCACCAAGGACGACTATCCGGACTCCTGGCGCCAGGGCCCGCTGAAGTTCCGCGTGACCTACCAGTTCGAGCCGGGCGCGGACGCGGACGGCGTGACCGTGCACGTGCCGCTCCACGTCCTCAACCAGGTCACCGACGAGGGCTTCGACTGGCAGATCCCGGGCCTGCGCGAGGAGGTCGTCACCGAGCTGATCCGCTCCCTGCCCAAGCCCATCCGCCGCCATTACGTACCGGCGCCCAACTACGCCTCGAAGTTCCTGGACCGGGCCGTGCCCTTGCAGGAGCCCCTGCCGGTCACCCTCGCCCGCGAACTCCAGCGGATGGTGGGCGTCCCGGTCACGGCCGACGACTTCGACCTGACGCGCGTACCGGACCACCTGAAGATCACGTTCCGGATCATCGACGAGCGGCGCCGCAAGCTGGCCGAGGACAAGGACCTGGAGGCGCTCAAGCTCCAGCTGCGCCCCAAGGCCCGTCAGGCGCTCTCCCAGGCCGCCGCGGCGACCGCGGGCCCGACGGGCGAGTCCATCGAGCGCTCGGGCCTCACGGACTGGACGATCGGCACCCTGACGAAGGTCTTCGAAACGCGCCGGGCCGGCCAGCCGGTCAAGGCGTACCCGGCGCTGGTGGACGCCGGCGAGTCCGTCTCGGTACGCCTCTTCGACACCGAGGCCGAGCAGCGGCAGGCGATGTGGCGCGGCACCCGCAAGCTCATCCTGCTCAACATCCCGGTGAACCCGGCCAAGTTCGCCTCGGACAAGCTCACCAACCAGCAGAAGCTCGCCCTGTCCCGCAATCCGCACGGCTCGATCCAGGCGCTGTTCGACGACTGCGCGACGGCGGCGGCGGACAAGCTGATCGCGGACCACGGCGGCCCGGCCTGGGACGAGGAATCGTTCCGCACGCTGTACGACAAGGTCCGCGCGGACCTGGTGGACGCGACGGTCCGCACGGTCGGCCAGGTCCAGCAGATCCTGGCGGCCTGGCAGGCCTGTGAGCGCCGTCTGAAGGCCACGAACAGCCTGACCCTGGTCGCCAACGTGGCGGACGTACGCACCCAGCTGGCGACCCTGGTGCCGCCCGGCTTCGTCACGCTCACCGGGCTCAAGAGGCTGCCCGACCTGATGCGCTACCTGGTCGCGGTGGACCGCAGGCTCCAGCAGATGCCGACGGCCGTCCAGCGCGACACCACGCGCATGGAGAAGGTCCACGAGATGCAGGACGAGTACGCCTGGCTCCTGGAGCAGTTGCCGAAGGGCCGGCCCGTACCGCAGCAGGTCCTGGACATCCGCTGGATGATCGAGGAGCTCCGCGTGAGCTACTTCGCGCACGCGCTCGGCACGGCGTTCCCGGTCTCCGACAAGCGGATCGTGAAGGCGATCGACGCGGTGGCGCCGTAGCGCGGGCATCGCTGTGAGTGAGTTCGACCTGACCAGCTGACCTGCTGTAGAGTCTCACTCGCAGCCAAGCACCAATGGGCTGCGAAACAAGGTCCTGTGGAGCAGTTTGGAGTGCTCGCCACCCTGTCAAGGTGGAGGCCGCGGGTTCAAATCCCGTCAGGACCGCAGTAGATGGTGAAGCCCCGCATCCCTTCTTGGGAGCGGGGCTTCGTCGTTCCCGCACATCTCCCCCTGCGAGCGGGGCTTCGCCGTTCCCGGAACCAGCCCCGGAACCAGCCCTCGGAACCGGGTCCCGAAACCCGCCCCCGGAACCCGTCCCCTCCGGGAGGCCGCGTCTCCCGTCTTGACGGCGTCGCCTCGCGCCGGTACCCCTGCAAGGAAGGGGAGCGGGGGCTGCCCCAGGAGGTGGCGCATGACGGCATCGTCGAGGCATGAGACCCGCGCGCTGCTGCGCGCCCATCTGTCGGCCGCTCTCGGCTATCGCCACCTCACCCGGCACTGCGCGGTCTGCCATCGCCTCCTGCGGCTCGCCATGGAGGTTTCCGACCCCATACGGCCCGAGGACGAAAGACCCCCCAACCGGTGACCATTGGCGGCCTCGCGGCCGTCCGCGCGGTGAAAGGCTCTGGAGGGGAGGGGACTTGAGGGAGTGTGACGGGAGTCACGAAATGAGTTTCGAGAACGGGTGAACTTACAGCTCCCCTACAACGTCCCGATTTAATATGTGCAATTGCACCGCCCTGAGGAGCCCGGCCCGCGGCGCAGCGGAGGGCTTCCCTCCGGAGGGGTTGCGAGGCGGCCGGGGGAGGTGCCGGACGTGCCGGACAAGGCCGGACATAAAAAAATCGCGCTGGACCCGGCGGAGTCCAGCGCGATCGACGACACACCACCCGTTGGGGCGGACAGGGCGCCGTATGGAGCCATAGGCGGGCTTCGCCGGGGTGGGGGCCCCGGAATGCCCGGATTACTGGGGTGTTGTTCAGGCCTCGCTGCGCTGCTGCGGAATACCCGCCAGCAGTGCGCGGACCTCTGCCTCGCGGTACCGGCGATGCCCACCCAGCGTGCGGATGGACGTGAGCTTGCCGGCCTTGGCCCAGCGGGTCACCGTCTTCGGGTCCACGCGGAACATCGTGGCAACCTCAGCCGGGGTCAGCAGCGGCTCGGCATCAGGGGTGCGAGCGGTCATGAGCGGCCTCCTCGGGAGAACCGAACCTTCTCGGTTCTTTCCTCTAAATTCTGCACCTTGACCCGCGTTGCCCGAAATGGCGGACGCGAGCCGAGTCGGTTATAGGACGAACGGCTTGTCCTCGGCACTACAACTACACCATCCGTCCAGCCACGTCGGCCAAACCGATGGAATTGCCCTCCCAGGTGTTCATCAGCGACGGAAGCCGATGGACCATGCCATAGCGGACAGTCACGCCACAGTGACGATCAGTCACAGAGCGATCAGGAGTCATCAGACCCCCCATAGCAAGCAATACCGAGCAATCCGCCCTTAGTTGGGCGGAAGGGATCCTCCCCGGACCCCTTGTCCTATTTTGGCACGACGGTGGGGTCTGGGCGCAAGGGCGAGATAAGTGCGTTCCGTCACGCTTGCGGGAAAGGCCCGGATCGGGACCTACGTCCTGGAGCGGTGCCGCGCGGCGCGGGAGAACCCGCCACGGGGCCTCAGTTGGCCATCCGGCGCTCCTTGACGGCCCGCCAGCGCTCCGTGAAGCGTCCGTACGCCTCCCGCACGCCCGCGTCGTCACCGGCCCGCAGCGCGGCGATCCCCTCGGCGACGTCCGCCGCCGAGCGGTCCGCCTCAAGGCTCGCGTGCGGAAGTGCGTGGACGAGGCCGCCGTAGTCCAGCTCGACCAGCGAGCGCGGATGGAATTCCTCCAGCCATCGCCCGACGTCCACGAGCTCCTCGGTCAGCGGCCCTTCGTCGATGTGTTCCCGCACCGTCCGCAGCGTCCGCGCGAGACGCCGCCGGGCCTGCACCATCGGGGTGCGGTAGCGCAGTACGGGCGGATGCGCGGCCCCGCCTTGTGCATACTCGCGCTCTTCGTCCGAAAAGACCGTGAACCAGGTCACAGGGATGTGCCAAACGCTGGTCAAGATCCACGGCCGGGCGTCCGGGTTCCGCTCCCGCCACCGCTCGTAGTCCGCCTCCGCCTGCCGGCGCACCACCGCGGGCAGCAGCGCGTCGAGGACCGGCTCGGGAAACTGGCTGGCGAGCCCTTCGAGCGCCTGCCAGCCGCGCAGCCGTGTCCGCCACGGGCAGACGCACACCACGCCGTCGACCTCCGCCACGAACGCCTCGCCGCTCTCGTGGACCGGCACGGCGATGGGCGGGGTGGGCACCAAGTCGGCCAGCGCGCGCCGGAGTTCGTCCTGGGCATCGGGGGTGCGCCCGCGCTCCGCGTAGCGCTGCCAGTGGCCGCGCTCGGGCTCGGGAAAGGCGGCCAGGGGCTCGTACACCCGCAGGTAGGACGCGTACGGAACGATCACCGAAGACACCACCGCCATGCCCCGCATCGTCCCACGGGCGTGCGCCCCCGGGGTGCTCGCAGGGGTGATCCTCGGCACTGGGCCTGATCTACGGGCGCGTAGGACTTACCCTGCTCCCGAACCAGGCCCCGCCCCACCCACAGGCGGGCCGTCAACCACCGCTTCGTACTTGGGAGTCACCACCGTGACCGATGTGACCGGAGCCGATGACGTACTGCACACCCTCTTCCGCACCGACCAGGGCGGACATGAGCAGGTCGTGCTCTGCCAGGACCGAGCCACCGGGCTCAGGGCCGTCATCGCCATCCACTCCACCGCCCTGGGCCCGGCCCTCGGCGGGACGCGCTTCTACCCGTACGCCACCGAGGCGGAGGCCGTCGCCGACGCCCTCAACCTGTCGCGCGGCATGTCGTACAAGAACGCCATGGCCGGGCTCGACCACGGCGGCGGCAAGGCCGTGATCATCGGCGATCCCGACACGATCACGGCCTCTGAAAAGGAAGAACTGCTACTCGCCTACGGCCGCTGTGTGGCCTCGCTCGGCGGGCGGTACGTGACCGCGTGCGACGTCGGCACCTATGTCGCCGACATGGACGTCGTGGCGCGCACCTGCCAGTGGACGACCGGCCGCTCCCCCGAGAACGGCGGCGCCGGCGACTCGTCCGTGCTGACCGCGTTCGGTGTCTTCCAGGGCATGCGCGCCTCGGCCCAGCACCTGTGGGGCGACCCCACCCTGCGCGGCCGCACGGTGGGCGTCGCGGGCGTCGGGAAGGTCGGCCGGCACCTGGTCGGGCATCTGCTCGCCGACGGCGCCCAGGTCGTGATCACGGATGTGCGCGAGGAGTCGGTACGCGCTCTCACGGAGCTGCACCCCGGGGTGACGGTCGCCGCCGACACCGAGGCGCTGATCCGCACCGAGGGGCTCGACATCTACGCCCCGTGCGCGCTCGGCGGCGCCCTCAACGACGAGAGCGTCCCGGCGCTGACCGCGAAGGTGGTGTGCGGCGCGGCCAACAACCAGCTCGCGCACCCGGGTGTGGAGAAGGATCTGGCCGACCGCTCGATCCTGTACGCCCCCGACTATGTGGTGAACGCGGGTGGCGTGATCCAGGTCGCCGACGAGCTCCACGGCTTCGACTTCGACCGCTGCAAGACGAAGGCGGCGAAGATCTTCGACACCACGCTGGCCATATTCGCTCGCGCAAAGGAAGACGGCATTCCGCCGGCTGCCGCGGCCGACCGGATCGCCGAACAGCGCATGGCGGAAGCACGCCGGCACTGAGCCTTCGGGGGGCCCGCCGACCGCGCTGAGAGACATGACTCACGCCGGTCGGCGGGTCGGACCCCGAGAAGAGGTTAAAATCGCGGTTGACCAGCGAGGACGGGGCGCTTTGTTGGTTCTGCCAAGTGGCGCGTCATGCGGGCGGCGTACCGTATGGCCGCGGAAGCAGGTACCGTTGAACCCCTACGGACGCGGTCTCTCCATGGAGAGACCGTTCCGGATCATGAACGCGTGTCAAGACTCTGGGGCCGTCGAGCCCCGTCACCGAGGGGGTCGAGCCATGGGGCGCGGCCGGGCAAAGGCCAAGCAGACGAAGGTCGCCCGCCAGCTGAAGTACAGCAGCGGCGGGACTGACCTGTCGCGTCTGGCCAACGAGCTGGGCGCATCTACTCCTAACCCGACAGTGAGCCAACCGCCGAACGCGGAGCCACTGGAGGACGAGGAGGAGGACGACCCGTACGCCCGCTATGCGGAGCTGTACGGGAATGACGACGACGAGGACGAAGAGTCCGGTCCGTCGTCGCAGCGCCGCGGCGCTTGACTTCGCTGATCCCGCTTTTCGCAGCACCGTACGTTGTAGCTGCTCTGAGCACACCGACCCGGTCGGGGCCTTCGCCCCTGACCGGGTTTCGTGCTGCCTGCGTGCGCTCGTACGCCCACGGGGACCCCGCCCGGGCGTGCGGCGGGGTTTCCGGCGCGGCTGCTGCTACTTGGCGTAGTCACCGGTGAGCTCGGCGCCGTCGCGGTGATCTCCGCGCGCCAGGATCTCCCCCGCGACCCAGGCGTCGACACCCCGGTCCGCGAAGGTCTGGAGCGCCACGTCGACCGAGCCCTCGGGCACGATCGCCATCATGCCGACGCCCATGTTGAGCGTCTTCTCCAGTTCGAGCCGCTCCACCTTGCCCGCCGTGCCGACGAGGTCGAAGACCGCGCCCGGCGTCCAGGTCGAGCGATCGACCGTGGCGTGCAGGTGGTCGGGGACGACCCGGGCCAGGTTGTTGGCAAGGCCGCCGCCGGTGATGTGGCTGAAACCGTGCACCTCGGTGGTACGGGTCAGGGCCAGGCAGTCCAGCGAGTAGATCTTGGTGGGCTCCAGGAGCTCCTCGCCGAGGGTGCGGCCGAACTCCTCGACGTGCTGGTCCAGGCTCATCCCGGCGCGGTCGAAGACCACATGCCGGACGAGTGAGTACCCGTTCGAGTGAAGACCGGAGGACGCCATCGCGATGACGGCGTCGCCCTCACGGATCCGGTCGGCGCCCAGGAGCTGGTCGTACTCGACGACACCCGTACCGGCGCCGGCGACGTCGAAGTCGTCGGGGCCGAGCAGGCCCGGGTGCTCGGCGGTCTCGCCGCCGACCAGCGCGCAGCCCGCGAGGACACAGCCTTCGGCGATGCCCTTCACGATGGCCGCGACCCGCTCGGGGTGGACCTTGCCGACGCAGATGTAATCGGTCATGAAGAGCGGCTCGGCGCCGCACACGACCAGGTCGTCGACGACCATGCCGACGAGGTCGTGGCCGATGGTGTCGTACACGCCCATCTTGCGGGCGAGGTCGACCTTCGTGCCGACGCCGTCGGTGGCGGAGGCGAGCAGCGGGCGCTCGTAGCGCTTGAGGGCCGAGGCGTCGAAGAGACCGGCGAATCCGCCGAGGCCACCCAGGACCTCGGGGCGCTTCGTCTTCTTCACCCACTCCTTCATCAGCTCGACGGCGCGGTCGCCCGCCTCGATGTCGACGCCCGCGGCTGCGTAGCTGGCACCGGTGCCCGCGTGCGGAGCGCGCTCATTGGGTTCAGCAGATGACATGGGCATGGCTCTGGAGAACTTTCGTGTCGTACTGCGGGGGTTTTACGGGCGGCGCAGGGCGTCGGCGGCCGCGGTCGCGGCGGGGCCGGAGGCCAGCTCGGACTCCAGGAGCTGCTTGCCGAGCAGCTCGGGGTCGGGGAGCTCCATCGGGTACACACCGTCGAAGCAGGCGCGGCAGAGGTTGTCCTTGGGGATCGTCGTCGCTTCGATCATCGCGTCGGTCGAGATGTACGAGAGCGAATCGGCGCCCATGGACGTGGCGATCTCGTCGATGGTCATGCCGTTGGCGATCAGCTCCGCGCGCGTCGCGAAGTCGATCCCGAAGAAGCAGGGCCACTTGACCGGCGGCGACGAGATCCGGATGTGGACCTCGGCCGCGCCCGCCTCGCGGAGCATCTTCACCAGGGCGCGCTGGGTGTTGCCGCGGACGATCGAGTCGTCGACGACCACCAGGCGCTTGCCCCGGATGACTTCCTTGAGCGGGTTCAGCTTGAGCCGGATGCCGAGCTGGCGGATGGTCTGCGAGGGCTGGATGAACGTACGGCCGACGTAGGCGTTCTTGACGAGGCCCGAGCCGTACGGAATCCCGCTGGCTTCCGCGTATCCGATGGCGGCGGGGGTGCCGGACTCCGGAGTCGCTATCACCAGGTCGGCGTCGACCGGCGCTTCCTTGGCGAGTTTCCGTCCCATCTCCACGCGGGAGAGGTAGACGTTGCGGCCCGCGATGTCGGTGTCGGGGCGCGCCAGGTAGACGTACTCGAAGACACAGCCCTTGGGCTTCGCTTCTGCGAATCGGGAGGTGCGCAGGCCGTTCTCGTCGATGGCGACGAGCTCGCCCGGCTCGATCTCGCGGACGAAGGCGGCGCCACAGATGTCGAGAGCGGCGCTCTCGGACGCGACGACCCAGCCGCGCTCCAGGCGGCCGAGGACCAGCGGGCGGATGCCCTGCGGGTCACGGGCGCAGTACAGCGTCTGCTCGTCCATGAAGACCAGCGAGAACGCGCCCTGGACCTGCGGAAGAACCTTGGCGGCCGATTCCTCGATCGTCAGCGGCTTGCCGTCGTCGTCCGTCTGGCCCGCGAGCAGCGCGGTGACCAGGTCGGTGTCGTTGGTGGCGGCGACCTGGGTGGCCCGCCCGTTCTCCTTGGGCAGCTCGGCGACCATCTCCGCGAGCTGCGCGGTGTTCACCAGGTTGCCGTTGTGGCCGAGCGCGATCGAGCCGTGGGCGGTCGCCCGGAACGTCGGCTGCGCGTTCTCCCACACGGAGGCACCCGTGGTCGAGTAGCGGGCGTGACCGACCGCGATATGACCTTGGAGTGAACCGAGAGAGGTCTCGTCGAAGACCTGGGAGACAAGTCCCATGTCCTTGAAGACGAGGATCTGGGAGCCGTTGCTGACCGCGATGCCCGCGGATTCCTGGCCCCGATGTTGGAGGGCGTAGAGCCCGAAGTAAGTGAGCTTCGCGACCTCTTCACCCGGAGCCCAGACACCGAAGACGCCGCAAGCGTCCTGGGGGCCCTTCTCACCGGGGAGCAGGTCGTGGTTGAGTCGTCCGTCACCACGTGGCACGCCTCCGAGTGTAGGCGAGATCGACCACTGGTCCGAATTGGGGATATCAACAGCCGAGCAGCTGCCCGCTTTTGTAGCTTTCGCGCCTCGGTCCTCCGCGGCCGGCCTCCTTTCCCTCCGACACGGCATCACCGCAGGTGGGCCCGGGCACACCAGCGGCCTTCCCAGTGTTTGCGACTGCTTGTGGTGACGGATTGCGACCGGCTGGTGTGTGACGGAGTTCGCTCCGGTTTCGCAGTTCGGGACGCTCATTGACAGGTGCCGGTGCACTGCGTGAGGCTCCTGCACCATGCAGCCTCTGAGTGACCTCGCGGTCACCCTCGTCGAGCGCCGGCACGTCGACCTGGTCCGTGTCGCCAGCGCCATCTGTCGCTGCGCGTAAGTACGCCCCAGACCCGCCCCCTGACTCCCCCGCCCGCAAGGGCCGGCCCGTGACGTCCTGAGGGCCCCTTTCTCCACCTCTTCCTCTGGAGCCCTTCCGTGCCCTCGCACACCCAGAAACTGTCCCGTCGCGCCTTCGGCGGCGCTGTCGGGGCCACCGCCGCGGCCGCCGCCGTCGGGCTGCCCGCCACCGAGGCCGAAGCGGCCGCCGTCGACCGGGGGGAGCGGCCGTTCCGTGCCGCCCCGGGACGGCACTCCGCGCGGCCGAACATCCTGTTCATCCTCGGCGACGACCTCGGCTGGGCCGACCTGTCGTCATACGGGGCGCCGCACATACGCACCCCCAACCTGGACCGCCTGGCCCGCCAGGGCGTGCGGTTCACCGATGCGTACGCAGGCTCCGCGACCTGCTCGCCGACCCGGTTCAGCCTGTACACCGGGCGCTTCCCCGGGCGTACGAAAGGCGGCCTCGCCGAGCCGATCGCGGACCACAGCGTGGGCCTCGACCCGAACCACCCCACGCTCGCGTCCCTGCTGCGCGGCGCCGGCTACGCGACCGCCCTGGTCGGCAAGTGGCACTGCGGCTACCTCCCCGACTACTCGCCCACCAAGTCCGGCTGGGACGAGTTCTTCGGGAACTTCGGCGGCGCTCTGGAGTACTACTCCAAGCTGGGCCTCGCCGGGGAGTACGACCTGTACGAGGGCGACGCAGAGTACAAGGACCTGCGGTACTACACCCGGATCCTGACCGAGCGGGCCGTCGAGTACGTGGGGCGCGCGCACGCCCGGCCGTGGCTGCTCAACCTCAACTTCACCACCCCGCACTGGCCCTGGATCGCCGACGGCGACACCGAGGAGAGCGCGGAAGTCGTACGCCGCATCAAGGCCGGGGAGCCGGGCGCGCTGTTCCACTACGACGGGGGCTCGGTCGCGAAGTACACCGAGATGGTGGAGGACCTCGACCGGTCGGTCGGCACCGTGCTCGACGCGCTCAAGCGCTCCGGGCAGGAGCGCGACACCCTGGTGTTCTTCGCCTCGGACAACGGCGGCGAGCGCTTCTCCTACAACTGGCCGCTGAGCGGCAACAAGGCCTCGCTCCAGGAGGGCGGCATCCGCGTCCCCACCATCGTGCGCTGGCCGTCCCGGCTCGACGGCGGCCAGGTCAGCCACGTGCCGAATTTCTCGCCGGACTGGACCGCGACCCTGCTCGAACTCGCCGGGGCGCGCCCGCACCCCGCCTATCCGCTCGACGGCACCAGCCTCGCCGGGTACCTGCTGCACGGCGAGCAGCCCCGCGAGCGGGACCTGTTCTGGCGGGTGCGCGGCGAGCGGGCCCTGCGGCGCGGGGACTGGAAGTACTACCGGGGCCGGAGCGGCCAGGACCAGCTGTTCCATCTCGCGGCCGACCAGCGCGAACAGGCGGACCGCGCGGCGGACGACCCGGACCGGCTCGCCGGGCTCCGCGCTGCCTGGGAGAAGACGGACGCGACGCTCCTCAAGTACCCCTGAGTGGTACCAAGCACGGCTGACTGCCCCTGAGTACCCCATGGTTTCTCCCGGTCACGGCATCACCGGCAGAACCGCCGCCAGGTCCGCCCGCTCGCCGCTCGCCGCGACCTTCGCCGCGTCGAGCGCCTCGGCCCAGCCGATGCGCCCGGTGGCGAGGCGGACCCAGGTGAGCGGGTCGGTCTCGACGACGTTGGGCGGGGTGCCCCGCGTGTGCTTCGGGCCGGCCACGCACTGCACCACCGCGTACGGCGGGACCCGCACCTCGACCGAGCCGCCGGGCGCCTTCACGGCGAGGGCGTCGGCCAGCAGCCGGACGCACGCGGCGAGGGCCTGGGGTCCGTAGGGGACGCCGAGTTCGGGAAGTGCGTCGTTCAAGTCGTCGGTGCGGACGGTGAGTTCGACGGTCCAGGTCACCAACGCGTCGGCGAAGGTCATCGCGCCGGACCGGGTCGGCAGGAGGCGGTCGTCCGCGGTGGTCGCGAAGAGCTCTGCGGTACGGGCGGCCCGCTCCTCGAAGAGTGCGTCGAGGTCGTCGACGGAGGCCGCCAACTCCTTTACCGTATCGCTTACTTGATCTGCCTCGGACGCGGTGGTGAATGGCCGGTCGAGTAGTGCCACCTCCTGCTTGAGCGGCTCCACCGCGGCGAGCCGGCGTTCCAGCATGCCGAGCGACATCGTGAGGTGGACGACGAGCTCGCGCACCGTCCAGTCGCCGAGCCGTGTCGGCCGGCCCAGCTGCTCGGGTGTGAGGGTGCGGACGGCGTGGCGTACGTGGCCGAACTGGGCGAGGACGGCGGCCCGGGTCTTCGCCGGGTCGTATCTGCGGGTGCGCTTCTTGGCCGGGGGCATGAATCCGAGCCTACGCCGGGCCAGGATGACCCCCGAGACCATTCTCGACCTGCGCGAACGCCCGCTCGGCACGCTCCGCCGCAAACCCCGCGCCCCGGCAGGACTTCGGCCCCGCACCCCTCAACAGGGGTGCGGGGCCGTCGAGTTGGTGTGGACTACGAGACCCTACTGGGCCAGCAGCGCCGGGATCGTGGCCTCGTGGACCGAGCGCAGCTCAGCGAGGCCGAGGCTGAACTCGCCCTGCACCTCGACTGCTTCGCCGTCCACGACACCGATCCGGGTGGCCGGAAGGCCGCGCGCCCCGCACATGTCGGTGAAGCGCAGCTCCTCCGAACGCGGCACGGACACGATCGCGCGGCCCGCCGACTCGGAGAACAGGAAGGTGAACGCGTCGAGCCCGTCCGGCACGACCAGGCGCGCGCCCTTGCCGCCCTTGAGGCACGACTCGGTCACCGCCTGGATCAGACCACCGTCGGACAGGTCGTGCGCGGCGTCGACCATGCCGTCGCGCGAACCCGAGATCAGGATCTCGCCGAGCAGCTTCTCGCGGTCCAGGTCGACCTGGGGCGGCAGACCGCCGAGGTGCTGGTGGACGACCTCGGACCACGCCGAACCGCCGAACTCCTCACGGGTGTCACCGAGCAGGTAGAGCAGTTGCCCCTCCTCGGCGAAGGCGATCGGGGTGCGCCGGTTCACGTCGTCGATCACACCGAGCACCGCGACCACGGGGGTCGGGTGGATGGCGGTCTCGCCGGTCTGGTTGTAGAGCGAGACGTTGCCGCCGGTCACCGGGGTGCCGAGCTGGAGGCAGCCGTCCGCGAGACCCCGGGTGGCCTCGGCGAACTGCCACATCACGTCCGGGTCCTCGGGGGAGCCGAAGTTGAGGCAGTCCGAGATGGCGAGCGGCTTCGCGCCGGAGGCCGCCACATTGCGGTAGGCCTCGGCGAGCGCGAGCTGGGCGCCGGTGTACGGGTCGAGCTTGGCGTACCGGCCGTTGCCGTCGGTCGCCATGGCCACGCCGAGGTTGGTCTCCTCGTCGATGCGGACCATGCCCGCGTCCTCGGGCATCGCGAGCACCGTGTTGCCCTGCACGAAACGGTCGTACTGGTCGGTGATCCACGCCTTGGAGGCCTGGTTCGGGGAGCCGACCAGCTTGAGGACCTGCTCCTTCAGCTCGTCGCCCGACTGCGGACGCGCCAGCTTGCCGGCGTCGTCGGCCTGGAGCGCGTCCTGCCAGGTGGGGCGGGCGAACGGCCGGTGGTAGACCGGGCCCTCGTGGGCGACGGTGCGCGGCGGAACGTCCACGATCTGCTCGCCGTGCCAGAAGATCTCCAGCTGGGAGCCCTCGGTCACCTCACCGATGACGGTGGCGATGACGTCCCACTTCTCGCAGATCTCCATGAAGCGCTCGACGTGCTGCGGCTCAACCACCGCACACATGCGTTCCTGCGACTCGCTCATGAGGATTTCCTCGGGCGAGAGCGAGGAGTCGCGCAGCGGCACGGTGTCCAGCTCGACGCGCATGCCGCCCGAGCCGGCGCTCGCCAGTTCCGAGGTCGCGCAGGACAGGCCCGCGCCACCGAGGTCCTGGATGCCCGCGACGAGCTTCTCCTTGAAGATCTCCAGGGTGCACTCGATGAGGAGCTTCTCCTGGAACGGGTCGCCGACCTGGACGGCCGGGCGCTTGGCCGGGCCCGTCGAGTCGAAGGTCTCACTCGCGAGGACCGAGACTCCGCCGATGCCGTCGCCGCCCGTGCGGGCGCCGTACAGGATGACCTTGTTGCCGGGACCCGACGCCTGCGCGAGGTGGATGTCCTCGTGCTTCATCACGCCGATGCAGCCGGCGTTGACCAGCGGGTTGCCCTGGTAACAGGCGTCGAAGACGACCTCGCCGCCGATGTTGGGCAGCCCCAGGCAGTTGCCGTAGCCGCCGATGCCCGCGACGACGCCGGGCAGCACGCGCCGGGTGTCGGGGTGGTCGGCCGCGCCGAAGCGCAGCGGGTCGACGACCGCGACCGGGCGGGCACCCATGGCGAGGATGTCGCGGACGATGCCGCCGACGCCGGTGGCCGCGCCCTGGTAGGGCTCGATGTAGCTGGGGTGGTTGTGCGACTCGACCTTGAAGGTGACCGCGTACCCCTGGCCGACGTCGACGACGCCCGCGTTCTCACCGATGCCGACGAGCATGGCGTCGTTTTCGGGGACCTTGTCGCCGAACTGCTTCAGGTGGACCTTGCTGCTCTTGTACGAGCAGTGCTCGGACCACATGACGGAGTACATGGCGAGCTCGGCGCCGGTCGGGCGGCGGCCGAGGATCTCCCGGATGCGCGCGTACTCGTCCTCCTTGAGGCCGAGCTCCTTCCAGGGCTGCTCGACGTCCGGGGTCTCGGCGGCGTGCAGAACAGTGTCGAGAGTCATCAGGCGTTGACCAGCTTCTTCAGGATCGAGGTGAAGAATCCGAGGCCGTCGGTACGGCCCGTACCGATCAGCGGCTCCACGGCGTGCTCGGGGTGCGGCATCAGGCCGACGACGTTGCCGGCGGCGTTGGTGATGCCGGCGATGTCACGGAGCGAGCCGTTCGGGTTGCCGTCGAGGTAGCGGAACGCGACCCGGCCCTCGGCCTCCAGCTCGTCGAGCGTGTGCTCGTCGGCGACGTAACGGCCGTCCATGTTCTTCAGCGGAACCCGGATCTCCTGGCCCGCCTCGTAATCGGCGGTCCAGGCGGTCTCCGCGTTCTCCACCCGCAGCGTCTGCTCGCGGCAGATGAAGTGCAGGTGGTTGTTGCGGAGCATGGCGCCCGGCAGCAGGTGCGACTCGGTGAGGATCTGGAAACCGTTGCAGATGCCGAGGACCGGAAGACCGGCCTTCGCCTGCGCGATGACGGTCTCCATCACCGGCGAGAACCGGGAGATGGCCCCGGCCCGCAGATAGTCCCCGTAACTGAACCCGCCGGCCAGGACGACCGCGTCGACCTGCTTGAGGTCCTTGTCGCGGTGCCAGAGCGAGACCGGCTCGGCGCCGGCGATGCGCACGGCCCGCAGGCTGTCCCGGTCGTCCAGCGTGCCGGGGAAGGTGACAACGCCGATACGTGCAGTCACTTGGACTGCTCCTCGACCTTGACGGTGAAGTCCTCGATGACGGTGTTGGCGAGGAAGGTCTCGGCCATCTCGTGGATGCGGGCGAGGGCGGCCCCGTCGACCGGCCCCTCGACCTCGAGCTCGAAACGCTTTCCCTGACGTACGTCGCCGATCCCCTCGAAGCCGAGACGGGGCAGTGCGCGCTGCACCGCCTGTCCCTGCGGGTCGAGGATTTCCGGCTTGAGCATGACGTCGACTACGACGCGTGCCACTGGCACTCCCGGTGTGGTGTGGTGCGAAGGCGGTTCCCTCAGAGTACCCGCCCAGAAAATCTACGCGGGTAGATATCCTCAAGGCCTGATCACGTTCTGGTTTCGGCGGCGACAACACGTGGGAAAAATCCCGAGAAAAAGTCGCCGAAGTCATTGCGTGGAGACACGCTGATGCAATTGGCTGGGCTTCACATTGCAATGGGTGCCGCTGTACAAAGGAATCCCAGCGAAAGCGACATTGCTCCATAACAGCCGGAAGGCCGGTATCGCAGCACGTCAGGTACGTCAGATACGTCAGGTACGTGCAAGTGGCGATGCCGTAGGAAGGATCCGATATCCGTGGCTCAGCGCGTAGTGGTCACACTCTCCGATGACATCGACGGCGGAGAAGCGGCGGAAACGGTCACGTTCGGCCTGGACGGAAAGGTCTACGAGATCGATCTCAATCCCGCCAATGCAAAGAAACTGCGCAAGGCGCTCGCGCCTTACGTGACGGCGGGCCGCAAGCAGTCGAAGTCCGGGAAGACCTACCGGCACACCGCCGTCGCCCCCGACCCGGCGGCCGTCCGCGCCTGGGCGCGCTCCAACAAGATGGACGTGCCGGCCCGTGGCCGGATCCCCAAGAAGGTCTACGAGGCCTTCGCCGAAGCGAGCTGACGACCCCCCGTCCGGGGTGGCCCTGCGGCCGCCCCGGACACCGGAGTTGCACACCCCCCCTGCTGATCAGCTAGAGTCTGGAGCACGCCGAGGGGCAAGGCCGAAAAGCCAAGTCCACCGGAGCGTGCGGGTGTAGTTCAGTAGTAGAACACCCCCCTTCCAGGGGGGAGGCGCAGTGTGCAATTCCTGTCACCCGCTCTGCACTGCCTGCCGGTGGTCCTTTTGGATCAGGTAGAGTAGTGCTCGCGCCGTCCAGTGAGAGCTGGCGGATGCATGCGGACGTGGCTCAGTTGGTAGAGCATCACCTTGCCAAGGTGAGGGTCGCGAGTTCGAATCTCGTCGTCCGCTCAGGAAGCACGTGAGGCCCCGGTTCATCGAACCGGGGCCTTCGTCGTATGCCCGGCCACGTGGCGCTCTCCTTCCTGCCCGGCCACGTGGCGTCCTCCTCCTGACATTTGTCATGCGCGGTGATGACACCGCGCACTGCCACCGCCCGGCTCGCGGCGCGACGCTGAGGTCATGTCAGGCACAGCAGGCACAGGCACAGGCACAGCAGATGTGATCGAGGTCGAGGAGCTGCGGCGGAGCTATGCCGGAGGCTTCGAGGCCGTTTCCGGAATCTCCTTCTCCGTGGCGCGCGGCGAACTCTTCGCGCTGCTCGGCACCAACGGCGCCGGCAAGACCTCCACCGTCGAACTCCTCGAAGGCCTCGCCGCGCCCAGCGGCGGCCGCGTCCGGGTGCTCGGCCACGACCCGTACACCGAACGGGCCGCCGTGCGCCCCCGTACCGGCGTGATGCTCCAGGAGGGCGGCTTCCCCGCCGAGCTGACCGTCGCCGAGACCGTACGGATGTGGGCGGGCTGCACCAGTGGGGCGCGGCCCGTCGGCGAGGCGCTCGAACTCGTCGACCTCGCCCGGCGCTCCCAGGTACGGGTCAAGCAGCTCTCGGGCGGCGAGAAGCGGCGGCTCGACCTGGCGCTCGCGCTGCTCGCACGGCCCGAGGTGCTCTTCCTCGACGAACCGACGACCGGTCTGGACGCCGAAGGGCGGCGCGACACCTGGGAGTTGGTGCGGGCGCTGCGCGACTGCGGCACCACCGTGCTCCTGACCACCCACTACCTGGAGGAGGCCGAGGCGCTCGCCGAGCGGCTCGCGATCCTGCACGAGGGGCGGATCGCGGCGAGCGGCAGCGTCGACGAGGTCGTCGCCGCCCAGCCCTCGCACATCTCCTTCGACCTCCCCGACGGCTACCACCTGGGCGACCTGCCGCCGCTCGACCGGCTCGGCGTCGTCGGCCACGAGATGGCCGGCCGCACCGTACGACTGAAGACCAGGGAGCTCCAACTCGCCGCCACGGGGCTGCTGTTGTGGGCACAGGACGGCGGGGTCGAGCTGCGGGGGCTCGATGTGCGCTCGGCCTCGCTCGAAGAGGCGTTCTTGAAGATCGCGCACGATCAGCGCACGGAAACGGAGGCCGTCCGATGAGCACCACCCTGGCCGCGGCGCAGAGCCCGGTCCTGGAACCCGCCCGGACCCGGAAGTCCGCCGCCGACCGCATGACGGCGCTGGCACGGGCCGAACTCACCCTGCTCGGCCGCAACAAGTCCGCACTGTTCACCGTGGTCGCACTGCCGGGCATGCTCACCGCCGCCATGTACGGCACGGTCGACAGCATCGACCTGGGCGCACACGGCCTGAACGCCGGAACCGTGCTGCTGCCCGGCTCTCTCGGCTTCGCCCTGCTCTTCGCCCTGTACTCGCCGCTCGTCGGCATCTACGTCGTACGCCGTGAGGAACTCGTCCTGAAGCGGCTGCGCACCGGTGAGCTGCGGGACCGGGAGATCCTCGCGGGCGCGGCGCTGCCCGCGGTGCTCATCGCCCTCGCGCAGTCCGTGCTGCTCGTGGCGGGCTGCACGCTGTGGCTGCACGTGCCACTGCCGTCGTCGTGGTGGCTCGCGGTCGTCGGCCTTCTGCTCGGCATCGTCATGATGGGCGCGCTCGCCGCCGCGACCTCCGCCGTCACCAGGACCGCCGAGGGCGCCCAGATCGCGGTCATGCCGATGATGCTGCTTTCGACCGCAGGATCCGGCCTGGTCGTCCCGCTCGACGTGCTGCCCGGCAAGGTGGCCGCGGTGTGCGACGCGCTGCCGCTGACCCCGGTGATCCAGCTGATCAGGAACGGCTGGACCGGTGGCGCGGACGCCGGCGAGGTACTGCGGGAACTGCTCGTCATGGTTGTCTGGACGTTCATCGCGGTCGTGGTCGTGCGCAAGCGCTTCCGCTGGGATCCGCGGCGCTGAGACGGGGGGCAGACGCGTGGTCGGGCGGATACGGGCGTGGCATCGGCGCCACTGGCGGGACCGCAGCAGGGTCGAGAAGGTCGAGTTGCAGAGCCGGTTGATCTGGCGGTGCACGATCTGGTTCTTCTTCCTCAGCTGGGAGGTGACGTTCGTCCTGACGGACCTGCGCCACGAGCCGCTGCCGCTCTCCCTCGCCGTGGCGGTGCTCGTCGTCGGCGCTGCCCAGGCCCACCAGGGCATTCGGTCCCACTGGGGCGCGCTCGACGAGTACCTGGGGCGGGGCACCGCGCCGCGCCGCCCGCTCCTGGTGGCCCTCGGGCTCTGTGTGGCCTCGCTCTGTCTGGTCGCCGCGCTGTACGCGGCCCACGGCCTCACGGAGGCCGACCTCGTCATGATCACCCCCTATCTCGTGATGCCGTTCGGCATGACGTACAGCACGCTGACCGCGCCGCGGAGGTTCCTCGGCCGGTTCACCCTGCTCGCCCTGCCGACCGTGGCGGTGTTCGCGGCGGCCGGGGTGGGGCGCGGGCGCCTGCTGGCGCTGGCGCTCGTGGTCGCCCTGTCAGGGATGTGGATCCTGCTGATGGCGCGCTGCGGGGCCTGGACGCTGTCGGTGATGTGGGAGTCCGACCGGGCCCGCGAGACCGAGGCGCGGCTCGCGGTCGCCGAGGAACGGCTGCGGTTCGGGCGTGACATGCACGACGTACTCGGCCGCAACCTCGCCGTCATCGCGCTCAAGGCCGAACTCGCCGTCCAGCTCGCCCAGCGCGGCAGGCCCGAGGCGGTGGCGCAGATGGTGGAGGTGCAGCGCATCGCCCAGGAATCACAGAAAGAGGTACGGGAAGTGGTGCGCGGCTATCGCGAGGCCGACCTCGGCGTCGAGATCGAGGGCGCCCGCGGCGTCCTTGCGGCGGCCGGGATCGGCTGCGCCTACAGCGGGCCCGCCGACGGCCTGACCGTCGAGACGCAGTCGGCGCTCGGCTGGGTGGTGCGCGAGGCCACCACCAATGTGCTGCGGCACGGCGACGCCCGCAGCGTGGCGATCAACCTCGCCGTCACCGAGCGGACCGCGACCCTGGTCGTCGAGAACGACGGCGTACCGGAGCGGCCGAGCACCTCCCCCGGCTCGGGCCTCGCAGGCCTGCGCGAACGCCTCTCCGCGCTCGGCGGCACCCTGGAGGCGGGCCCGGCGGGCGAGGGAATGTTCCGGCTGACGGCGGAGGTGCCCCGATGAAACGGGCGGAGGATGCGGGCGGCGCGGCGCACCGGGCGGAGGGTGCGGGTTCGCCGATGAACCGGGCGGAGGGTGCGGGTTCCCCGGCGGCCCGGGCGGAGGGTGCGGGTTCCCCGGCGGCCCCGGCGGAGGGTGCAGATGCCCAGGTGAGACCGGCCGGCGCGGAAGGCGGGCCGGTCAGCCGGGTGCGTGTGCTGCTTGCCGACGACGAGCATCTGATCCGGGGTGCGCTGGCGGCGCTGCTCGGGCTTGAGGACGACCTGGAGGTTGTCGCGGAGGCCGCGTCCGGGCCCGAGGCGCTCGCGATGGCCCGGGCCCACCGGCCCGATGTGGCGGTGCTCGACCTGGAGATGCCGGGCGCGGACGGTGTGACGGTGGCCACAAAGCTGCGGGCCGAAATGCCCTCCTGCCGGACCATGATCGTCACCAGCCACGGGCGCCCCGGCCACCTCAAGCGGTCCCTTTCGGCGGGGGTGCGCGGGTTCGTCCCGAAGACGGTGAGCGCCCAGCGGCTCGCCGAGATCATCCGCTCCGTGCACGCCGGAAACCGTTATGTGGACCCGGAGTTGGCGGCCGACGCGATCTCCGCCGGGGACTCGCCGCTGACCGTGCGCGAGGCCGAGGTGCTCGGGTTCGCGGCCGACGGGGCGCCCGTCGCGGAGATCGCCGAACGGGCCGCGCTGTCGCAGGGGACGGTCCGCAACTACCTCTCGTCGGCCGCCGCCAAGCTGGGCGCCGGGAACCGTCATACGGCGGTGCGTCTCGCCCGCGAGCGAGGTTGGGTATAGTGGTCTCCGCGCCACGGCGCATGCGAACGTAGCTCAGCTGGTAGAGCACCACCTTGCCAAGGTGGATGTCGCGAGTTCGAACCTCGTCGTTCGCTCCATGCAGGAGAAGCCCCCCGGTCCTCGACCGGGGGGCTTCTCCGTGTCCGGGGGCGCTCGGTCCGGGCCGCTCGGGCCCGGGCAGGCGCTACGCCCAGCCGACGCCGGTGAGCTGCTCGTACGCTTCGATGTACTTGGCCCGGGTCGCGTCCACGACCCGCTGCGGCAGCGCGGGCGGCGGCTGCTCGCTCGTGCGGTCCCAGCCGGACTCCGCCGAGGTCAGCCAGTCACGGACGTACTGCTTGTCGTACGAGGGCTGGTCGCGGCCCGGCTGCCAGGTGTCGGCGGGCCAGAAGCGCGAGGAGTCCGGGGTGAGCACCTCGTCGGCGATGACGAGTTCCTCGCCCGCGAAGCCGAACTCGAACTTGGTGTCCGCGAGGATGATGCCGCGCTCGCGGGCGATGTCACGGGCCCGGCCGTAGACGGCGAGGGTGGTCTGGCGCAGCAGGGCGGCGGTCTCCGCGCCGACCTGGCGGGCCACCTCCTCGTAGCTGACGTTCTCGTCGTGGTCGCCGACGGCGGCCTTGGTGGCGGGGGTGAAGATCGGCGCGGGCAGCTCGGAGCCGTTGTCCAGGCCCTCGGGCAGCGCGAGGCCGCACACCGTACGGGACTGGTTGTACTCGACGAGGCCGGAGCCCGCGAGGTAGCCGCGGGCCACACACTCCACCGGGACCATCGCGAGCGACTTGCACACCAGGGTGCGGCCCGCCCAGTCGGCGGGGGCGCCGGCGGGCACCTCACTGGAGATCACATGGTGGGGGACGAGATCGGCGAGCAGGTCGAACCACCACAGCGAGAGCTGGGTGAGCACCCGGCCCTTGTCGGGGATCTGGGTGGGCAGCACCCAGTCGTACGCGGACATCCGGTCGCTGGCGACCATGACGAGGTCGCCGGCCTCGTTCCGATAGAGGTCACGCACCTTGCCCGTGTGCAGGTGGGTCAGGCCCGGAACCTCGATCGGCTCGGGCTTTTCTACGAATCCGGACACGGTTCCTCCGCGTAGGTTGATCCAGGGAGCGGTTCCGATTCTCTCCCATGTGCGGGGCTCCCCCGGTCGCGGGTCCGGTCGGTACGCGCGCGGCGGCCCGGATCCGGTGGGCGCTGCCGCTCAGTCCCGCTTGCAGATGCGGTCCAGGAGGTTGGCCGTGGCGCGCTGGATACGGGGGTCCACATGGCCGGGCCGGTCGAGCGCCGGGGACCAGGCGAAGGTGCCCGAGGCGAAGACGAGCGCGCCCGACGGCGCCCGGTACAGGGACGTCTCCTGGTGCCGGGTGTGCTGCTCGCTGTCCTGGTACGGCGAGTGGGCCAGCAGAATGCGGTCGCGGTGCTCGGGGAGCGCGGTGCGCGGGTAGTAGCGGTCGGCCTCGCCCGCGACCAGGCCCTCGATCTCGTCGCCGTCACCGGCGCCGGTCGCCTCCCACAGCCAGTGCTCCGCATTGCGTACGACCATGGGGGCGGGCTCGGGGACGCGGCCCGCGTACTGGATGCCGAGGAGCTGCTGCTCGGGCTTGGCGATCTCGCGCCACAGTGCCGGGCGGCCGGGGCCGCGGCGTTTGCGGCAGGTCAGCAGCCGGTTGGGCACGCCGGACGGAGAGGGGCCCAACTCGACTTGCCAGTACATGGTGTTGGCGGAGAGGAAGACGAGTGAGGTGCCGCCGTCCCGGGCCAGCTCGACGGCGCGGCGCATCGGGGCCGACCAGTACTCGTCGTGACCGGGGAAGACGAGGCCGCGGTAGCGGGTGGGGTCGACCCGGCCGGCGTGCAGATCGCGGGCGTCGGCGTAGGCGAGGTCGTAGCCGTAGCGCTCGGCCCAGCGGATGAAGTCGTAGGCGTGGCCGACGTGCAGGGGCAGGCCCGCGCCGGCGTAGGGGCGGTCGAAGGAGACGGTGATCGCCGCGTCCTCCTCGCCGAGCAGCCCGCCCTTGTCGTCCCAGGCGTGGTAGAGGCTGGCGCCCGTGCGGCCGTCCTCCGGGTAGAGGTTGTAGGCCTGCCAGGTGATGTCGGGCAGCAGCAGGAGCAGATCGGCCGGGTGGTCGTCGCGGACCGTGAACGGGATGTGCGAGCGGTAGCCGTCGGCGGTGGTCAGGACGGCGACATGCGCGCCGACCGCCGCGTGCGGGGGGACCTGGTAGCGCCAGGACTGCCACCAGTGGTGGCAGGAGACGGTCCGGTCCGCGGTCAGCGGGGGCGGCTGGACGATCCCGGAGAGCCGGGGGCTGGTGGCGATCTTCGCGGCCCCGTCGCCACCGTAATGACCGATCCGGTAGACATCGACGCTGAACTGCTGGGGCGGGTCGACGGTGATGTGGAAGTCGATGGCCTCGCCGGGCGCGACGGCCCCGCTGGAGGCGAACCCCTTGATCTGCCGGCGTACGTCGTCCGCGGTGCGCGGGCCGCTGACGCGGGCGCTGCCGCGGACGGTACTGCGCGAGGTGCCGCGCTGGAGCGGCAGGTGATCGACGTGGTCGACGTACCAGGGCACCACGTGCCCGGTGTCGTCGAAGTACGTCTCACTGCCGCGGAGCCAGGGCAGCGGGCCCTGCCCGAAGGGGTCCGAGACGGCGTGCGCGAGGGCACCCGACTCCCAGCGCCGGATGTGCTCCGACCGTTCCACCCCCATGCCACTTCCCTCCCTCGTTCCCCCGCAACAACATCGGCGCCGGCGTGCTGCCGCGCCTGTCAGCTACCGATCCCCAGCACATCACATAACGCACGCACTCCGTCACCGTTCGTCGCGAATTGACGTGAAGCGGAACACGGCATTCCGGATGTGTCGGGGCGAACTCGGCGCGGCGGCGTGGGGGCCGGCCTTGAAGGCTGCGGGCCGCAGAGGTCGCGGCGAGCCCGCCCGGAGGACCGGCCTCCGTCAGACCAGGCGGACCGGTGGACGACCGGGCTCGGTCAGACCAGGCGGACCGGCTTTTCCGGGCGGATGCCGATGGAGGTGAGCCAGTCGCGCAGCGCATCCGCGTCCCCGTCCTCGATCAGGGTCAGCACCGGGGTGGCCAGGTCCGAGCGGCGCACCTCGTCGACGAGGAGCGACGGGCCGTCCAGCCAGTCGAGCCCCGGTGTCGCGCCCGCCGTGTCGACCGCGGCGCAGCACACCATCGCCGTCACATGGTCGGCGAGCAACTCCCGCCCCGTACGCGGCGGTTGGAGCGGGAAGAGCGGCATCGTGTCGAAGCACCAGGTCTCGGGGATCGGCGCGGGCGGCGCGGACGCGGCTTCCTCGCCCGCCACCTCCGCCGCGATCCCGGCGGCCAGCCGGTCCGCGACGTCGTCGCCCGAGGCGGTCAGGTGGTCGATGACGCGGGCGAGCGTGGGCGCCGCGGGCCGCGCGCCGCGCCGCTCGCCGAGCCCGTCGAGCACCCGGTGCAGCCGAGCCGCCTCCATACGCCACTTGCGGTCGACGACTTCCTCCGGATACGCCGCCCAGTCGAGCGGCGCCCAGTCGGGCCCGGGCTCGGCGGGGCCGCCGTGGAACAGCCGCGCGGCGAGCAGCGACGTCGCCTCGTCCGCGATGCCGGGCTCCTCCAGGAGGTCGCAGGCCGGCCGCTCGCCGAGCCGGGAGGTGAAACCCTCCGCGAGACGGTCGCGGCGGGACAGCTCGGTCAGCGCCGAGACCACGCCCGCGTCGAGTCGTGAGGGCCAGCGGCCCATCCGCCAGGCGGGCAGCGCGACCCGGGTCAGCAGCCGGTCCCAGCCCGCGTAGGCGAGCCCGACCTGCTCCTGGGCGACGATCCGCACCCCGTAGTCCACCGCCTGTGCGCGCTCGGACGCCGCGGCGGCGACCCCGCGCTCCATCTCGCCGGCGTGCACCCGGCAGCCGCGGAGCAGCAGCCGGGCGATCGAGCCGGTGCAGCCGAGCGCGAGCCGCCGCACCGGGCCGAGCCCGGGCTTCGTGGCCACACCGACCGCCGCGTCGAGCCCGCGCACGAAACGGCGGGCGGCTGCTATGTCCGGGTGCGCGGAGGGGCCCGTACCGGCGACGACGGGGGCGAGGATCGCGCGCAGCTCACCGACGCGCATCCACCACATGAAGGGCGAGCCGATGACCAGGACCGGCGCGGCCGGCACCCGGCGGCCGCGGCCGCCCCCGGCGACGGCGCGGACCTCGGCACCCGCCTCGGTGCCACTTCGTACGGGGCCGGCGGGCGTCGACCGCCGCACGGCCGCGGCGTGCGCCCGATGCGTACGGTCCTCCAGCCAGCTGTCGCAGTCAGGCGTGAGGGCTATCGCGGAGGGCGCCGGCACGCCGAGGCGCTCCGCCAAGTCCCTGACCAGGCGGTACAGGTCGGGGGCGGCCGATTCCGCGACGTCCACCGTCGGAGAGAGGGCCGGTCTGGCCCGTGCGATGACCGCCGACACGGCGGCCGCGAGCAGCAGCACGAGCACCGCGACCGCGATGACCGCCCAGCGCACGGTGGACCAGCCACCGCCTTCGGTCCGGCCCTGCGCGGCGGCGACGATCAGCACGACGGCGACGGCCGTCGGCAGCAGGGCCACGGCCAGCGCCCTGCTGCGGATGCGCAGCACGGCGAGAGCCCGCGAACGCGCATGCTGCGCGCCCGCCTCTCCACCCATTTCTCCACCCATTGCGGTACCGGACACGGCCGGACTTCACCCCCTCTGCCCTGCGGCGACGTTGCTCATGCCCCCACTGTGGCACCCGCCACTGACATCGCAATGCCGGTGGGCCAAGTGCCGGAACGCCTTCGCCGCACCATAGTTGGGCCTTGGGCGGGAGTCATCCGGATGGGCCAGCCGTCACTCGATGGAATGGCTTTGGGCAAAGGTGTGGTTGTCCGCGGCCGGTCACTTCCGGGCCGTTTTGGGCTCATCGCGCCGCCGGGCCGCAACGCCGCGGGGCCCCGGCGTGCAACCGGGGCCCCGCGGACGATGGGGAAGTGGAGAGGGAGTTCAGCCCTGTGCGCCGGCCGCCTTGCGGGCGATGTCGGTGCGGTGCTGCGAGCCGTCGAGCCGGATCCGGCCGACCGCCGCGTACGCCCGCTCCCGGGCCTGGGTGAGGTCCGCGCCGGTCGCGGTGACCGAAAGGACCCGGCCGCCCGCGCTCACGACGGCGTCGCCGTCCCTGCGCGTACCGGCGTGCAGAACGTACGCGGTGGGCTCATCCTGCGCGGCGACCTCGGCGAGCCCCTCGACGGGGTCGCCGGTGCGGGGGGCCTCGGGGTAGTTGTGCGAGGCGATGACCACGGTGACGGCCGCGTCGTCACGCCAGGCCAGCGGCTCCTGTACGTCGAGGGTGCCGTTGGCGGAGTGGAACAGGACGCCCGCGAGCGGGGTCCGCAGGCGGGCGAGGACGACCTGGGTCTCGGGGTCGCCGAAGCGCGCGTTGAATTCGATGACCCGCACCCCGCGCGAGGTGATCGCGAGACCCGCGTACAGCAGACCGGAGAACGGGGTGCCGCGGCGGCGCAGTTCGTCGACGGTCGGCTGGAGCACGCTCTCCATGACCTCGTCGACGAGCTTCGGATCGGCCCACGGAAGCGGTGAATAGGCGCCCATGCCACCGGTGTTGGGGCCTTCGTCGCCGTCGAGCGCACGCTTGAAGTCCTGCGCGGGCTGGAGCGGAAGGACGGTGACGCCGTCGGAGATCGCGAAGAGCGAGACCTCGGGGCCGTCGAGGAACTCCTCGATGACGACGCGTTCGCAGGCCAGCGCGTGGGTCCGGGCGGCGGCGAGGTCGTCGGTCACGACCACGCCCTTGCCCGCGGCGAGGCCGTCGTCCTTCACGACGTAGGGAGCGCCGAAGGCGTCGAGCGCGCGGTCGATCTCCTCGGGGGTGGTGCAGAGGTAGGAGCGGGCGGTGGGCACGCCGGCCGCCGCCATGACGTCCTTGGCGAAGGCCTTGGAGCCCTCCAGCCGCGCGGCCTCCTTCGAGGGGCCGAAGCAGGGGATGCCCGCTTCCCGGACGGCGTCGGCGACCCCGGCGACGAGGGGCGCCTCGGGCCCGACCACGACCAGCTCGCTGCCGAGCTCGACGGCGAGCCGGGCGACCGCGGCCCCGTCCAGCTGGTCCACGGGGTGGAGTTCGGCGACCTCCGCGATCCCGGCGTTGCCGGGGGCGCAGTGCAGCGCCGTCACGTCGGGGTCGAGGGACAGGGAACGGCACAGGGCGTGCTCGCGGGCACCGCCGCCGATGACAAGGACCTTCACGGCAGTCAGCCTAGCCGCCGCGATGGCGTGATCTTTGTGCGGGCCACCAGGCGGATGCTCACCCCTCGTTCGTATATTCCTCCACGACGGTGGCCCCGAGCTCGCGCACGATCAGGTCGTGGCCGGAGAGCGCGTTGTCCACGAGGTCCGGGTCGTCGTCCTCCGGAACGTCGTCCTCCGGCCGGACGGGGGGCGGCGGGGGCTCCTCGTGGCGCTGGGGGGCGGGGGCTTGCGGGGACTGCTGTGCGGAGGAGGGGTAGCCCTGGGACTGGGAGTGCGCGCTGGAGGACCCGGCGGACCCGCCGGACCCGGCCGAGCCGGACGAGCCGTAGCCCGAGCTTGCGGACCCCTGGGTTCCCTGGGACCCCTGGGTCCCTTGCTGAGCCCCGGGGTACTGCGAGGGCGAGGACGACTGGGCCTGCTGGTGCTGTTGGGGCTGGTGCTGTTGAGGCTGGTGCTGCTGGGGCGGGGCAGCGGGCCGGGGTGCGCTGCCGCCGAAGTTGGCCGCGGCGGCCGGGGGCTGGGCGCCGCCCGACGGGTCGATGATCGCCTCGACCTTCCACTGGACCCCGAACCGCTCGGAGAGCACACCGCGCAGCACGTCCTCGCTGCCGCTGCTCGCGAAGTTGTCCCGGGCACCGGCGTTGATGAAGCCGAGCTGGACGGTGGTGCCGTCGAACCCGGCGACCTGCGCGTTCTGACTGAGCAGGATCCAGGTGAAGCGCCGCTTGTTCTTGACGGCCTCCAGGATGTCCGGCCACATGTTGCGCACCTGCAAGGCGTTGCCCTGCGCGGCGGCGGTCGGGGCGGGAGCGGTGGGGGCCGGCGCGGACTCGGGGGCGGAGGGGGCGGAGGGCCCCGCGGCCCCGGGAGACCCGGCCGAGGCGGCGGAGGGCCAGGCACCGGAGCCGGCCCCGGTTCCGGACCCCGACCCGGGCGCGGACGCACCGGGCCAGGCGCCGGGACGCTGGCCGCCACTCCCCTGGCCGGGCGCGGCGGCGGACGGCCATGCGCCGGCAGCGGGCCCGGCCTGCGCGGCGGGCTGCGCCTGTACGGGCTGAGCCTGACCGGGCTGGGGCTGATCAGACTGAGGCTGACCGGAAGGCGCCTGCTGCGGGGCGGGCTGGTGCTGCTGCGGGGCGGATTGCGTAGCGGCCGAAACGGGGGGCGCGGCCGGGCCGGAGTGGGCGGGCCCGCCCATCTGCACCGGAGCACCCGTCGCCCCCGCACCCCGCACCTCGGCCCGAGCGGCGTCTGGCCCGCCGGGACCGCCGGACCCACCGGGCGCACCGAATGCGGCAGGAGCCCCCGGGCCACCGGGACCGCCTCCGGGACCGCCCTGGTGCAGGGGCGCATGCGCCTCGGGCCCCGGCACGTACCCCATGGCGGGGCCGCCACCCGGCGCGGCCTGGAACTGGACGGCCCCCCGCTCTAGCCGGTCGATACGGGCCTGGAGCGAGCGCTCGTCGTCGTATGCGGCGGGCAGCAGCACCCGGGCGCAGATCAATTCGAGCTGGAGCCGGGGCGAGGTGGCTCCGCGCATTTCGGTGAGCCCCGCGTTGACGAGGTCGGCCGCGCGGCTGAGCTCGGCCGCGCCGAACACGGAAGCCTGCGCCGACATCCGCTCGACGACATCGGCCGGGGCGTCGATGAGCCCCTTCTCCCCCGCGTCCGGGACGGCGGCGAGGATGACGAGGTCGCGCAGCCGCTCCAGGAGGTCGGCGACGAAGCGGCGCGGGTCGTTTCCTCCCTCGATGATGCGGTCGACGACCTCGAATGCGGCGGCGCCGTCGCCCGACGCGAAGGCGTCGACCACGGAGTCGAGCAGCGAGGTGTCCGTATAGCCGAGCAGGGCGGTGGCCATGGCGTACGTCACACCGTCGTCGGCGGCGCCGGCGAGGAGCTGGTCCATGACGGACATCGAGTCACGCACGGACCCTGCGCCGGCGCGGACCACGAGCGGCAGTACGCCGTCCTCGACGGGGATGCCCTCGCGGCCGCAGACCTCGCCGAGGTACTCCCGCAGGGTGCCGGGCGGGACGAGCCGGAACGGGTAGTGGTGCGTACGGGACCGGATCGTCCCGATGACCTTCTCGGGCTCGGTGGTGGCGAAGATGAACTTGAGGTGCTCCGGCGGCTCCTCGACGACCTTCAGGAGGGCGTTGAAGCCGGCCGAGGTCACCATGTGGGCCTCGTCGATGATGTAGATCTTGTAGCGGCTGGACGCGGGGCCGAAGAAGGCCTTCTCGCGCAGCTCACGGGCGTCGTCCACGCCACCGTGCGACGCCGCGTCGATCTCGATCACGTCGATGGAACCCGGCCCGTTGCGCGCGAGGTCCTGGCAGGACTGGCACTCCCCGCACGGCGTGGGCGTCGGCCCCTGCTCGCAGTTGAGACACCGGGCGAGGATCCGGGCGCTGGTCGTCTTGCCACAGCCCCGTGGACCGCTGAACAGGTACGCGTGATTGACCCGGTTGTTCCGCAGCGCCTGCTGCAGCGGGTCGGTGACATGCTCCTGCCCGATGACCTCGGCGAAGGACTCGGGGCGGTAGCGGCGGTACAACGCAAGGGACGACACGCATACGAGGTTATCGGGGCCCACTGACAACCGGGCCCGCCGACGGATCCCCCAGCGGCCTCAGTCGGCCGCAAGTGCGCCCACGCAGGGGGAGTGGACCCGCACCCGCGCGAAAAACCAAGCGCCCCCCACGCACCCGCCAGAGCCAACTTACCCTTGCTGCCTTCCGGCCCTGGGGGAGTTCAGTCAGATAGCGCCACGTGAGGGGCTGCGCTCAGAGTACCCGATCCCCGGACCGGCGAACGAGTTCGCGAGCACCCCTCAACGTCTTGTATTGTTTGCCGCGGAGGATTCGCCTAGTGGCCTAGGGCGCACGCTTGGAAAGCGTGTTGGGGGCAACCCCTCACGAGTTCGAATCTCGTATCCTCCGCCATTGCTCTCACCGGGCAATACGTCGAAGGGCCCCGCAGTTCGCTGCGGGGCCCTTCGTCGTTCCTCAGCTCCCGTTGTCCTGGTCTTTGTCCACAAGGCCCTTCTGCGCGGGGCCCCAGATGGCCTCCGCGATCTTCTGCGCCACGTCTTTCAACATGGCGTCGGGAACGTGCAGGTACCGCGCACGCATCCGGGAAGACGTCCCCGGCTCCCAACCCATGATCTGGTCGATGACGCGGTCCGGAACCCCTAGCAGCATGAGCACGGTGGCGGCCGTGTGCCGTGCGTCGTGCAGACGCGCGTCCCTCACCCCGGCGTCACCGATGAGCTTCTTCCAGTCGTGATAGTCCGTGTTCGGACTGAGCGGACCACCGAGCGGCTTGGTGAACACGTACTCCGACTCAGTCCACTGGTCGCCGGCCGCCTTCCGCTCGCGGGCCTGCGCCTCCCTGTGCGCCCGGAGCATCCGGACCAAAGGACCAGGCAAGGGCACCGCACGGCGTCCCGCGCGTGACTTGGTGTTCTTCGTCTCACGCCGGACCTGCTCGCGCATAGGGCAGTAACCGGCCTTCCGCCCACACGGATCGGCCTCCTTGCATCCGTGTGCGTACTTCGGCCGCAACCGGTTCCTGCGCAGCTTCAGATACTCGTGATCCAGGTCCACATCAGCCCACCGGAGCCCCAGGGTCTCCCCCTGGCGTAGGCCGAGCGCAAGGGCAAGCATCCAACGAGCGCTGTTCCGGCGCTTGTTGACCTCAATCAGCAGGCTTTGCACCTCCTCAACCGAGTAGGGCTCGATCTCCTCTTCGGCCTCCTCTACCCGGGGCGGCTTGGCCAGCGCGGCGGCGTTCTTCGCCGCATGGCCACGCCGTACCGCCTCACCCAGGGCGGTACGTGCGGTCCGGTGGGCCTGATGAGCCGTGGCGGGCTTGCTGCCGTTCGCCTTCATCCGGCGGTACAGGCTCTCCAGGTGTTCCGGCTCCAGGCGGTCGATCCGGTGTTTGCCGATGCCGGGAACGAGGTGCACCCGAACGGCCACCTCGTAGCCGTCATAGGTGTTCTCGCTGACGACTTCCTTGGCGATGTTCTCGACCCAGTGCCACAGCCACTTTTCGACCGTCCACAGCTTCCCGGGCTGCTGGGCAGTCCCCTGGTCGCGCTGCTTCTCCAGCCGCTTAACCTCGTCCTTGAGGAGGTCTTCTGAGGTGCGGGTGATGTGCCTCCGGTACGGCTCGCCGTTGTCCCGGTAGCCCATCGGCACTCTGGCGTGCCAGCGGCCATCCTTCCCGAAGTAGATCGCGGTTTCGCCGTTGGCGCGGCGGGTGCCCTTCTTCGCCTTCTTCTCTTCCACGGGCGTCCTCTCAGGCAGCGCGGTTCGCAGCGCGCAGACGGGCGACGAACTCAGGCACAGCCGTGGCCGACACCCGGCGCAAGCGGCCGAGCGGCACCGTTTCAAGCTGGCCGGTGCGGATGAGCTGGTAGCAGTACGTCCGTCCGATGCGGAGACGTCGGGCTGCCTCCTCCACTGTCAGGAGGGCAACGGTCGGGTCGTCGTCGGTGAGCGTCGCAGCACTCTCAGGGGTGTTCATGGGCTTCGCTCCTCTGTGGGGCGCCACAGAAACCGCGAAATACACAGAAAGCCGGGGCAGGTGGGCTGACCTGCGGGGATGCCGGTGGGGGCGAGTCGCCACAGAAACCGCAGGAAGTCCCACAGAAATAAGGAGCCGGGGGCGGGCTCGTATTTGTGTGGGACTTCCGTGGGTTTCTGTGGCAGCAGCACGCCTGCCGCTCCTGACGGTGTTTGTGCAGGTCAGAGGCGGGGCCGGGTTATTTCTGTGATTCTGTGGTTTCTGTGGCGGAGGTCAGGCGGTGGGTTGGCTCAGCTGGGGGTGGATGAGGTACCGCGGCGACGGTGGCCGGCCGCGTCCGCCGGTGCGGTGGACGGGCTGGGCTCGGATGTATCCGTGGTCTTCCAGCAGGTTCAGCGCGGGGTCGAGGTCTGCGACGGTGGGGAACTCTGAGCGGGAGAGCTTGGCCATGAGGTCGCGTTTGCTGATCTCGGTCCACTCGCTGGTGCGGAGCAGGTCATGGACGGTGCGGGCGCGGTTGGCCACGGGATCTGCGCCCATCAGGTCGAAGACCGCCAGGGCGTGGCCGGTGAAGTAGTCCGAGAGCTTGACCGCGTCGCGCATAGTGTCGGCGGTGATGGGCTGGGTGTGGCCGTTCTCGGTGTGCGTAGCCAGGTGCAGCAGTCCCGCGAGGCGGCAGGTCGCACCGCCCAACTTCGCGGCCCAGTTCCCGACATGACCAAGGTCCCCGCCGCGCTTACGCAGCCGCGGTTCTTGGCGGCGCTCGTAGGCCACCAAAGCGTCGTTAGCTTCGGGCGAGAGCTGTAGGACCGCCGGGTCTGTCCAGTCTGCGAGCGACATGGTCAGAGCGATGACGCGTTCCTCGTAGGTGTCGGCCACCGCGTCTGGGATCGTGTCGGGGAGGATCTTGCGATGCCCTACGAGGGAGGTGGGCAGCGAGTACAGGAAGCGGGCCAACAAGCCCCTGTCTCCTGCTCCCTTGATGCGGCCGATGTCCTCGATGACGGACGGCTGCACGGTCAGGCCCATGGTGAGCGCGGGCGACTCGATGAACTCCTCACGCCCACGGCGGTCCACGCGAAGCCGGTCCCCTGCCTGCCCACGGAGGAAGACCTCCATGTTCGGGGTCCCGGAGTAACGTCCGGCGATGATGTCGAAGATGCCGCCTTCCGCGCTCATCACGGCCAGCCTGCCGCCCTGTTCGGCCAGCAGCGAGGCAATGACTTCCGGGGTCGCGTCATCGGCCAGCAGACGGGGTTTGGCGGGCACGGTGAGCGACTCGGCGGTCTGCGCGAGGCTGATGGCCTCGGCCACGAGCTGGTCACGCTTGTCGGCCTCCGCGCGGGCCGCTTTGGTGGCCGCGCTCTCCGCGACCTCCTTGGCGAGCTTCGCCGTAATCTCCGCCTCGATGATGGTGCTGGCCGATGCCGCGGCAAGCAGGGCTTCGGACTTGTAGAGCGGGTTCGTCATCAGGGAGAACACGGCCGACTTCCGGTTGCCCGGCGGCAGCGCGACGACGACGAACGTGTTCGTGGGCTCCCGCCACCGGCCCCGGACATGCACCACAGCGCGGCCACCGGCAGCGGTCGACAGCACCGCGAGGGCGAGCGAGGCGGCCATGTCCACCGGGGTCTGCGTCTCCTCGGCAACGGCCCGCACGAAGTCCCCGAGCCAGGCCGGGAACACCTCCGTGGGAAAGGCGGGGAGTTCACGACGCGCGGTGAGCGGGATGGGGTCCTCCCACACCGGCTCTGCTCCGGGTTCCTCAACGAGGCTCAGCCCGGCCCACAGGTCCGGACTGTCCACAGGCTGTGGGCTCATGCCGCACTCGCCTCCCCCGCTCCGCCCCGGATCAGCCCGGAACGGATGGCGGTGCGGCACTCCCCGGCGGACAGGCCGATGGACTGCCCCGTACTCATCAGCTCCGTGGTGACCGCGGCTTCCGTCAGGTCCCCGGTGCGGATCAGCCTTGCGAGGGCGTAGGCGGCGAAGTACACCGAGCGATTACGACCGCCCTCACGGGCGGACAGCACTTTTTCCAGTTCCCCGCGCAGGGCGGTGGTGCTGTAGGCGGTGGCGTTGCGCATCCGGGCGGACAGCTCCGACAGCGGCATGGGGGCCGGTGCGGGCTGGGTGGTGATCAGGTCACTGAGCCACGCAGGGAGGGGGGCGGCAGGGGCGTCGTGAATGGCCTCATAGGCCCGGGTGCCGACCATGCTTCCGGCGCCGACCACGTACCCGCCCCAGGCTCGGGTATCAACCTTCCACCCCAGGCTGCCGCCCGTGCTGCGTAGCGTCTTTCCCTCGGGGGCGGTGAAGTACAGGTGCTGTCCGCCACGGCGGGTGCGCACGGTGTACGTCTCGGTCGGCAGCGGCTGGCCCGCTCGTTCGCAGAGGGCGGCGAACACGTCCAGCCCATCGGCCATGCCCGCCCACTCGGCCGGTGCGGTGTCGTCGGCGTTCTTGGGCAGGTCCAGGTCCACCACGACGAGATGGGCGGGGCCGGTGGCGATCCCGACGTTGTACGGGGCCGTGCCCCAGCAGGCGCGGATGCTGTCCGCGTCCAGGGTGGCGCGCTGCTCCGGGGTGCGGTGGCCCTTGGTGCACCGGCCGGTGCCGGGGCAGTCCCGTTCGGGGTGTCCGGCGGGCCGCTTGTCGCCAGGGCGCACGGGGAAGACGGGCCAGCCGCGCTGAGCGGCAGCGAGTGCGGCGCACAGCAGCGCCGGGGCATGGGTTGGTGTCATGCTGGGGGTTCTCCTGTTTCTGCGAAGGGACAGAGAGCCGGGGCGGTCGCGGTCTTGTGGTGAGAGGCGACCGCCCCGGGCATAGCTACAGGTCGGTCAGGGCGTCGGTGGGGATCTCGTACACGTCGATGACCTCGGACACGTTGGACCAGCGGCCCGGGGTGTGGTGGATGTAGGCGACGTGCAGCGCGGTCCCGTCGCGGTCGGTGGTGGCGTAGACGTTCACCGCGTCCACCGTGTCGCGACTCGCACGGGACCTGCGGATACCGGAGCGGGCCGCGTCCAGACTGATCGGCTCGGGCCGGTAATTGCGGCCGTCCACCTGGGTAAAGAGCGTCGCGGGCCGGGTGATGCTGTGCATGACGGGTGTCCTTTCTCGGGGATTAGAACGGCGGTTCGTCGGTGGCCCACGGGTCGGGGGCCGTGCCGGTGCGGCGCGGCCAGAGCGGGCGGCGCGGCAGGGGCAGCAGGAACCAACAGCAGGCCTCGTTCCAGCAGGTGCACGCGTACCAGTGGGTGCCCGCGTACTCGCCGGTCTCGGAGTCGCCGTAGTCCTCTTCGATGCCCCCGTCCCCCTCACACTGCGGGCAGTTGGGGCGGGGCGTGTCGGTCAGGATCAGGGCCGGGCTGGGCCAGGTCGCGCGCTGGATGCGCAGCCGGGGCCGGTAGCGGCGTTTCACAGGGACTTCCTTTCCGTAGCGGGCAGTTCGGGCAGCCCGGCCCGCGCGAGCTGGATGGCGTCGCAGCCGGGCAGGGTGGCGCGGGTGATCAGGGCCGTGGCGAGCTGTTCGGCGTAGGCGGCACCGGCGCGGGCGGACTCGATCTGTGCCCCGGCGCGCAGGGCTTCGACGCGTTCGACGTGAGCGTGCACGGTGTGCTGTTCGCTCATGTGCCGCTCGTGCGCGATGGTGTCGCGGCGGTCGGTGCGCCAGTGCCGGGCGGTGAAGCCGTAGGCGATGGTGGTGGCGAGCACCCACAAGAGCAGCGGGAGCGGCAGGCCATCGGCGTAGGCGGCAGCGCCGGTGAGGGCGAAGGCACCGGCGATGCCGTACCCGCTCGCTGCGAGAACGCTGTCTCCGGTCCGGCTCAGAGAGGCGCCGGCCGCAGCGGCACCGGCCGCAAGCACGGTCATCAACGCGGCGTTGCCGAAGCTGTGTTGGGCGCCGTTGGCGTTCCAGATCCGGGCCAGGATCAGCACGGTGGACGTGGCCACGGCCGGGGCCGCTTTGGGGGCGGCCAGGGCGAGCCAGTGGCGCGCGAGGATCGGTTCGTTCACGGCCGTTCCTTCCGGGATCAGTTGGGCAGGGCGTGAGCGAGAGCGGTCATGAGGCTGTTGACGGTGGGGGCGGCGCCGGTTCCCGCGAGGTAGAAGCCGAACATCGCGGCCAGGAACGCGGTGCCGTAGCTCTTGCTGGTGCGCAGAACGAGCACGAGCAAGATGCCGAAGATCAGCAGGAGCGAGATGGTGACTGCCATGGGTCAGCCCTTCTGGGTCGGCTTGAAGGCGGGTTTGCGGGGGGTGTTGGTCTGGCCTTCGCGGTAGATGCGGAGCCAGAGGTTGTAGAGGTGGCGGCCGGTGCGGATGCGCTTGCGCTCGCCCCGGCAGCGGCGGCAGGTCTTGCCGGGCTTGAGCTGTCCGCGCCGGTTCTTCTTGAGGGCGTAGCCGAAGCCCTTGCACTTGCGGCAGTCCCCGAATGGGCTGGACGCACACAGACTGGCATAACCGAGAGTGACTATGAGCAGGCAGGCGCTAGCAAGGAGGATGAGGGTCATGGGGTGCCCTTCCAGGCGGTTTCCGGTGTTTCCGCAGGTGGGGTGCTAGGTGCGAGATCGCTGATCAGAGCGCAAGTGGGGTGCTAGCGGGGGTGCTAGACCTAGCAGCGGTGGCCGCTAGGTCTAGCGCCCGTACGCGTCAGCTCCCGGACCGCTTTCCGTCACGCACCGTGACGGCTGTGAGGATGTCGGCGCGGGCGATGCCGCGGCGGGTGGTGCCCTTCCCCTTGTCGGTGGAGCCCCAGACATCCTGCGCGGCAACGCCGTGCGGCTTGAGGTTCGAGGTCACCGTCTCGGCCTTCCACCCGCCGTAGACCTCCGGGCGCAGGGCCGCGAGGCGGGTGGCGACCTTCTCGTTCCACACCTTGTCCTCATCGGCCGGCACAACGTTGAGAACGTCGGCCAGCAGATCGAACGCGGCCTCACCGCTCTCGGGTGCCTGCCCGATCGCGTGGCCGGTGACGTTTCCGTACTCCTCGCGCATCTTCCGCGCCCGGGCCACGACCTTCTCCGCGCCGACCGCGTCCACGAACGCGGACGCCACGATGCGCGGATCGTCGCCTTCACCGGCCATCCAGCAGATGCCGCGGTCGGTGCGGGAGAACATCGTGGCCCGGTATCCCGCCTTGTACATCGAGGTGCCGAGCACCATGTCGTTGGCGGGCTGGCCCATGACCTTGAGGCAGAACCGCAGCACCGCGTTGGCGGAGATGCCGGTGGGCAGGGACTTCGCGTCGGGCCGCTGCGTGCCGAACAGGGTCACCATGCCGAGCGCGGGACCGCGCTTGCACAGGTCGGTTGCGATCTCTTCGAGTTCCTTGCCGTACTTCTCGTGCTCGAAGGGGACTTGGCACTCATCGAACCCGGCGACGATCGGGTGCAGCCCGAGCGCCTTGTCGTTGGCCAGCTCTGCGGTGACCTTCGATTCCGGGCAGCGCGTGCGCGGCAGTGACTTGATGACCTTCGCCCGGCGGCGCAGCTCGGTGCGCAGCTCTCGCAGCGATTCGAGGACGTACAGGATGTCTTCGTCCTCGTCACCGGCGCGGTAGCGGTGACAGACCGGCTCCAGTGCGCCGAAGTCGCCGGTGCCCTTGAAGTCGAACGCGTACAGCTCCGCACGCGGGTCCAGGGCCGCGATCAGCAGGAACAGGCGCATCAGGAACGTCTTGCCCATGCGCGGAATGGAGCCGACCACAACGGACGCGAACATCAAGGTCACGGCGACATCGCCCATGCGCTGGTCGTTGCCGAACACGACGGGCTTGAACAGATCCACGCTGCCGGACTTGAGCAGCGGCCAGGCCGGTTTCGTGGTCTCGTTCATGGGCTTGTCGCCCACCCACAGGATCAGCCGTCCCTCATGCTCGGTCGGGTCGGCAGAGGGCCACACGCAGCCGACCTTGCGCCGCAGCCCGGACGCCAGGGGCTTGCGCTCCTCCATGATGTCCTCCGGGGTCACACCCCACGGAAGGTCAAGGTCAGCGCGGTATCCGGGCCCGTCGCGAGTGATCTCGGAGGTGAAGCGCATCCCGTTCATGTCGCCGCCCTTCTTGATAGCGGCCGACAGCTTCTGATTGCCGATGCTGTCCAGCGCACGCAGCACGATCGAGCCGGTGAGCTTCTGCAACTCGGTCTTCAGCACCGCCGGGCCGATCACCGGCTGGTCCTGGGGCGCGCCCCAGAAACCGGCGACCAGCACCGCAGCCGACGCCAGCACCGCGAGCCAGCCCGGCGCCATGACATACAAGGTCAGCGCGAACGCGGCACCGAACACCGCACCCACAGCGGTGACGAACACCCGCAGCCGCACCCGGCTGTCCCGCTGACGCGACAGCTTCAGGTACTCGACGGTGTTCTCCTTGTAGACCTCATACGCGCGCAGCGGGGCGGCTTCGGCGTCCCACATCCACCGGTTGGTGTCGCGGACCATGCGGGCCGCGCCGCGCGGGGCGTTCATCCCGAGCCGCAGCGCGTACCAGGGGGTGCGGATGCCATGAAAGCGGGCCGCGTAGAACGCGTTGCCGGCCGCGCGCTGAGTGGTGGAGACGAACCCCGGCTTCGAGGTCAGCCAACTCGGCAGGATCGGCAGCCGCTTGTAGGTCGTGATGCCCGGATCGGGAAGGCGGGGCGAGTCCACCGGCCGAAGCCGGGGCGACTCGTCTTCGTTGTCGTCCGCCTCCACCGGCGCGGCAGCAACGGGCGCCTTGGCCGCTTCCGGGGCGGGGGCGGCAGCGGGGCGTTTGGTGGTGATGTCGAAGACTTCGGCGTCGGGACGCTCGGGCTCTTCGGTCTGGCCAACCACGGTGTTCTCAGACACGGTTGATGTGCTCCCTCTGACGAGTGGGGTTGGAAGGGCCCCGGACGGTGCTTTGGCAGGCGAGCCGTCCGGGGCCCGCTGAGCGAAGTCGGGCAGGTTCAGGCAGCGAGCTGGGGGGCGTCCGCGCAGGTCACGCACATACCGAGCGAGGCGGGAATGCGGTATCCGGCATCCCGCCGGCACTCGGTGCAGACCCGCTGAGCGGCGTTCGCCTTGGCGAGCGCGGCCCACTTCGCGGGCGTCATCGGCCGGACCGGCTTCGCGCGGTCGAGGCGGTAGAGGTAGGCGACGCGGATCGGGCTGGCACCCTTGCGCCGGTAGCGGCGGGAGAACCAGAGGACCTGTGCGGCCACGTCCTGCCCGTCGGGGCGCAAGCCGCGGGCACGGAGCTGACGACGGGTCGCCAACCCGTCCGGAGCCATCCGCCACGGAAACGTGGGGACGCCATAGCGGGCTCCGGTCGGGTCGTAGAAGCGGGCGGCCATTACGCGGCGGTCGCCTCAGCACCGGCATTCGGTGCTGAGCGCTCGGCCTTGAGCGTGTCCCGCAGGAGTCGGCCCCTGGCCGACGACGTACGGACCGCCTTACGGATTGCCTCAGCCGTCAGCTCCGTGTCCGACCACTCAGCGGTGGCCGACCGGGCTTCGGCAAGCAGTTCGTCGGGGGTGCGCGTCGGGCGGGGGGTGCGAGCCGAGTCGGGGACCCGACCGGTTGCCCGGCGCGGGGCCGACTCGACAGCGGCCACCGGCCGCAGCGAGACCGGTTCAGTCGACGTCACCGGCTCGACTTCCGCGACCGGTTCGGCCATCGGCTCCGGGACGACTGCCGGTTCCGGTTCGGCCGACTGCGGGGCAGGGAGTTCGGTCGCCTCGGGCGGGGTCTCGGGTGCCGACTCGTGCAGGTCAGGCCCCAACCGATTTGTTGTCGTCTCTGCCGTTTCATCCTGATCTGTGATCGAGGCGGGGCGGTGGTGCAGCACCTTCGCCACGAGGTCCGAGCCGAAGAAAATCGACCCGACCGGCAGGGAGGTGGCGAGCAGCACCAGGACCCAGTTGGCGGGGGCCCAGTCGGCCAACTGCATCCGCTGTCCCCCGCCGTGCAGTGCGGGCACCAGCCCGTGCACGTAGTTGAGGACCAGCGACGCAGCCGTGTACCCGGCCAGCACGCGCAGCGCGAACGTCTTGTCGCGGCCGGTCAGTACGAGGGTGGCGACCAGCGCTAGGGCCATCAGGCCATCGACCACGAACGGATAGAGCAGAGCGGCCGTGGCGTCCGCGCCGACGGTGCGGGCCACGTCCCGCTGCGCGTTCCACGAGACGCGGAACGCCATACCGACCACGCCGACCAGAGCGAGAACCAGAAGGGTCTTCGGGGTGCGGTTCATGCCGCGCCCCCGATTCCGCCGGTGGTGCCACGGCGGCCGGCCCGGCGGCCGTTGACCGTCCCCAGGGTCGGGGCGACGCTCGGGGCGACGCTCCAACCAACCCCCGCCTGCTTGGCCCTGTACATCTCCTCATCCGCGCGCCGCAGCAGCGCGGACAGGTCGGCCAGCTCCGTGCGCGGGTCGATCCGGATGGTGCCGATCGACGCGGCCACGCCGAGCTGGGTGCCCTCGAAGGCCACGGGCCGTTCCAACCGGTCGGACAGCTCATACAGGGTCCAGTCGAATTCACCCGCGCTGTAGACGCTGGTGACCGCCACGAACTCATCCCCGCCCAACCGGGCCGCGAGACCACCGTTCTCGGTCGCCCACTCCTGGATGCGATGTCCGGTGGCGCGGATGACCGCATCCCCCGCCGCATGCCCGTAGGTGTCGTTGGTCTGCTTGAACCTGTCGAAATCCACGAAGTAGACCGCCAGAGGACCACCGTTCAGGAACTTGCTGGCCCGCTCCTCGAAGGTGTCCCGGTTCAGCAGACCGGTCAGCGGGTCACGGCGGGCCGAGGCGATCCGGCGCCGCATCCACAGACTGTGGATCGACCAGCCGGACGCCAGAGGCAGAGCAGCGGCCAGGGATGTCAGGATCTCGCTCATGCCGCTTCCTCCGTCCCAGCGGAACGGCCGGCAGAGCGGGCGGCACGCAGGAAGGGCACGGTGCGGGTGAGCGCGTCGGCGTACAGCGCGTCCCACGCCGCGATCTCGTCACCGCCCTCCCCCTGAGCGGCCAGCTCCGCGATGACCTCGCGGGCCACATCGAGGCGGGCCGCCCGCTCCTCGGGCGACTCCGGGGTGAGCGGGCCCCGGAACAGGTCCCGGTCAAGGCCGAGGGGCAGTTCGTCGAAGCCCAGGGCCAGTTCTTCGAACTCGATCGCGTTCAGCGCCTGGTGGCTGCCGATGTACGTACGCATGGTGGATCTCTCCTGAAGGCGAAGGGAACCGGGGCGGCCTCGGTCTTGTGGTGAGAGGCGGCCGCCCCGGCAGGAGGAAGGTTCGGAAGGTCAGCGGGTGCGGACGTGGCCGCTGACGCTGCGGGCGCTGACGTGCAAGTCGCGGCCGCCGTTGACGCTCACGTCGCCCGAGACGCTGTTAGCCCGCACGGTGCCGGACGCCCTGAGCGTCGCGTGCACGCTCACGTTTCCGGATGTGGTGATCAGCTCGGCGTCGCTGCCGCTGTACAGGTCCACGGAGATGTCTCCGGATACGGAGCGGGCCGCGACGTACTCGGCCACGCGCCACACGTTCAGGTCACCGGAAGTGCTGTACGCGGTCACGGTGCGGGCCCCGTCGGCGTGCAAGTCGCCGGAGGTGGAGCGGAACTCGATGCGGTCCACGTCTCCGTCCACGACAGCGTCGGCGGACTGGGAGACGACCGCGAGCGAGGAATTCGCCGGGAGCGAGACCCGGGCCTCGATCTCGCCGACCCGGGTCACCGTGTCCGTGCCCCCGCCAGTGACGACGCGGCCGTTGACGATGGTGACGCCGGTGACCGATCCATAGACCGTGCCCATGCTCTGCGTGATCCGGTTGCCCCGGACGCTCTGCATCATCACGTTGCCCCGGATCTCCGGGACCTCTACCGCGATGGTCTGGCCGTTCTCGGTGATGCGGGCCGCATTGACCACGTCGGCGGCCGGGCCCGACGTGTCGGCGGTCCGCAGTGTCACCCGAGCGTGGGTGAGGCTGTCGAGGACCTGCACGTGCACCCTGCCCATCGGCAGGTCCAGCCCCAGAACGACGGGACCGGTGGAGGTGGAGACGAAGGTGCGCTCAGTCATTGCCGATCTCCCTGTTTCGCGAAGGGAACCGGGCGGCCTCGGTCTTGTGGTGAGAGGCGGCCACCCGGCAGGGCCGGACCAGTGGCGGTCCGGTAGCGCCCCGGCCGGGAGTCGAACCCGGCCTACGACCATCGAGACGAACGAACGTTTGGACCTCCTCTGACGACGCTTGTGTGGACGTTGCTGCAAGGGGGACCAAGTCCCCACTCTCCGGCCGTTGCTCGCGGTCGCCGGGCCACCTCGCCAGTCGGGCCGGAGCCCATTGCGTCCTACCTGGCCTTTTGCGGGATTGCAGCGTCCCCGCCCTCAGCGTTCGTGCAGGTCAAACACCTCTAACAAGCGCCCAGTCGGGCACTGCCAGATGAGGAACATGTAGTACGTGTTCCTCATCATGCAGAGACGAATTCGCCCCGTCAAGCCCTTCGGCTCTTCGGTTCTGCGAGTCCTCGCTGTCGATGTGCTTCCAGCTTGGCCTCTGCAACGAAGACGATCGACCCCGCACCTGTACGACCTGTGCACGACTTGGCTACGGTGAAGTCGTCCCAAGTCGTCCCAGCCGGGGGAGAGCACGACATGGCCAACGAGAGGCTTCGAGGCGCGATCGTTGAGAGCGGCATGACGCTCGATCAAGTGGGCGCGCGATTAGGGGTTACGGCCAAGACGGTCGAGCGCTGGATCGGTGACCCAAAACGCAAGCCCTACCGGCGCTTCCAGTACGCCGCTGCCTCGCTACTGCAATGTGAAGTGTCCTACCTGTGGCCGGAGGAACGGACATCAGCAGAGGTCACCGAGGCGGGAAATGCTGAGCTGATCAAGCTTTACCCCCATAAATCGGTCGTTCCGAACCGGTTGTGGCCACAGCTCTACGCGCAAGCGCGCGAGCACTTCGACGTGCTCGTCTACTCGGGCTTCTGGCTCACTGAGGACCCCGCGTTCCACAAAGTTGTCAAGGAAAAGTCAGCGGCCGGCGTCCGCGTCCGCTTCATGCTCGGGGACCCGGGCAGCCCCGCCGTGGCGGTGCGTGGTGAGGATGAGGGAATCGGGCCGGCCATGGCCAGCAAGATTCGAAACGCCCTCATCAACTACGGCTCACTCTTCGGGCTCCCCGGAGTCGAGTTCCGGCTGCACAGCACGACGCTCTACAACTCGATCTACCGGGCCGATGAGGAGATGCTGGCCAACGGCCATCTGTACGGGGTCGGGGCGTACATGGCCCCTGTGCTGCATCTTCAACGCGTGCCAGGGGGCGAACTGTTCGATGCGTACGCTGAGAGCGTTGAACGGGTCTGGGAGTCAGCCAGGCCCATCTCTTCACCCGCCGATTGCGGAGGTCTGCACGCGTGAGCCGAATCGACTATTTTCGCGACCCGAACGCCCCTGCGGCCAACTCCGTCGTGCCGTCGGTTACGGCAGTCGTCCGCGACGATGACGGACGGCTTCTGATCATCCACAAGACGGACAACGACCTGTGGGCGCTCCCGGGCGGCGGCCATGACATCGGTGAGAGCATCAGCGACACCGTCGTCCGGGAGGTGCTGGAAGAGACAGGCATAACCGTCGAGATCGACAGCGTCGTGGGGCTCTACACCAACCCAGAGCACGTCTTGGCGTACGACGACGGAGAGGTGCGGCAACAGTTCTCGATCTGCTTCCGGGCCCACCCGACCGGCGGGGCTCTGCGCACCAGCAGCGAATCGAAAGAGGTCCGTTGGGTTGACCCAACGGACCTCGATGACCTGAACATCCATCCGTCGATGCGGTTGCGCATCCGGCACGGCCTGGACGACTCCCGGCAGCAGCCCTACATCGGCTGATGGCCAGTAGCCACCGCGGCTAGGCGCTTCTCCACCCTGTCGGCGGCGGCGTAGATCTCAGGCGCTGCCCGTTGGATGAAACGACCCACGATCGTGTCGGGACCGTAGCGCTGCACGATCTCACCAACCCGATCGGCAGGCGTGGTCTGCTCCCCGTCCGGCGTGGTCGTCATATCGCAGAACACCAGCGCGTCAACCAGGCCGGGGCGCTCCAGCTCGAACTCACTCTCAAGCTCATGCCGGATCCCTCGCTCCTCAGCCTCCAGGAGAGCGCAGGAGTGGTGGGCCACGAGTCGCACGACCCGTTCGTCGGCTCCTTCCTGGTCACGAAGGAAGCGCGCCCCGTCCAGCGGGTGAAAGCCGGTGGTGGCGATGCGCGGCGAATAGCCGATGTCGTGCAACACTGCCGCCGCTTCCAGTAGCTCGGCATCGTCCCCCAGGATCGGCCCCAGCGCACGAGCACACTTAGCGACCCCTAGAGAGTGCGCCCACCTTCGCGGCAGCGGTTCGGCCAGCAGTGACTCGGAGGTTGAATACGCCCACTCATTTAGTCCCATGGCGGCCAAGGCTACGACCGGCCGGCCGTCGTGGGGAGGGCGCGTACCGTGCGCCCCTTGCCGTGAACGGTGGCGAGCAACCCGGTTCCCTCCATGTTGGCGAGCACGCGACGCACCGCCGTGCGCGATACGTCGAACCGTGCGCAGAGCTTGGCTTCGGACGGGTACGTGTCGCCAATCGCGAGAGCGTCCTCAGCGATCAGGTCGGCCATCCGCTCAGCGAGAGAGCGACGGTCCCCCTCGCGGGCGACACGCCAGCCAATCCCGGGCGCGGACTCAAGAGCCCCTTCTGCTTCGAGCACCTTTAGTGCCCGACGGATCGTGTTGCGGGCGACACCGTGCGAGCGCATGAGATCAGCCTCAGATGGCAAGGGGCCGGTGATCTCGCCCTCTTCGATTCCCTTCCGCAGTGCCTCCGAGATGACCAGGTAGGTTCCGCGCGGACTGGCCTCCGACACTTCGGCTCCTCTCGCATCGCTCCGTCGCTCGCTGCCAAGGGTCCCACGGTCGCCGGGGACCGTGGAGAGCTTGGTTGCACGACCGCTTTTCGTGTGGACGCTCCGTCTCATTCAGCTCCGCTCGTTGTCCTGGTCTTCGTCCAGTGCACCCCGAACACCTCCGTTCACCGTCGTACGCGTACCCGGCCCCACCGGTTTCGCGCACTGCCACGAACCCCCCTGAACGGCTTTGCGGACAGTGGGCACACGGGCGTGCCGGCGTCCGTCCTTGCCCAGGTAGATGGCCGACGGAACACCGGTCGCCGCGAGGTCGAGGGCAGCACCCCAAGGAACGTGGCTTGGTGGCTCATCGCAGACAGGATGCTGCCGCGGAACTGTGATCCGACTTTGCAGAGGTGCTGCCCGTCATCCTCGGCTCGCTCCTGGACCTCACGAGCACTGGATCTACCGGGGGACCATGCGGCACGTGACCTACTCGTTGGCACTCTGCTGTAGTGACAGTCTCCCATGGGGACCTCGAATGGGTCCGTCGGCTCCGGCTAGTCAGACGATCCCCGCAGGGTCTGCATCATGCTATGAACTTTTCTGGCTTCATTCCATGTAATCCCTGCGGCACTCTCTTGCCGAGGTGCTACAAAGGGCGCCTCATGCTCTGCATCAAACTCGTCCAAGCGCTGCAATACGTTGTCGTACTCACTCATGTCAAATGGAGCAGTCGACCCGACTGCCTTGTAGTGGTCGATCACTTCCTTCATTTCCGATCCGGAGAACACCGGATCCCGGCGAGTTTGCGCCCAATCTTCGAAGGCCGATTGAGCATAGTCGTCCCGCGCCGAATCCAGCCTCGCCAGAGCCTTAGAAACCTCGATCCCGGGGTCGTAGTGGTGAATGGAACGGAGAAAGTCTTCAGCTTCTTCGATGAGGCTCCAATCACTGAGGTCACCCATAATCCATTCAACCGCCCACGATATGCAGTCGAACAGAATCTCTTCACCTCTGACCGTTTTGTATCGAGCCAGGGTTTGGAAGAACGCATGCAGGTCAGTGGACTCCGATGCATTCAAAATAGTATCTGCCTCAGAAGCCGCTTCAAGAGCCAGTTCCCGGATGACCTCCGAATCAAGATCAAGCCCAATCTCCAGACTCAGCCAAGCACGACGCACATAATTCTTCCCGCCCCTAGAATTACGCAGGTTGACAGGCTCAGCATGGAAGACCGCGGAAGCGACCCGTTCAAGCTGCTCTAGCCGCCTTATGTAGGTCTCAGCCATAGGGCCTCCACCTCGCGCGGGGAATATGAGCCAGAGAGCCTCTAGTTGCTCAAACCTCCTAACCAGCGAAATGAGAGAAATTACCTCCCCTATGTCCGACTGGACATAGCTGACCAGATAGTCTCGAACGGACGGGTTATGGAAGCCGACGTGTATAGCCCCAAACTGATGCACGCTCTTTAGCATTGTTCCGTCGAGCACACCCAGCGCCCTACGCAGTTCGCGCAGAGGTTCGCCAAGTTCCATCCAAAGCTCTTGCAGCTCATCTAGGCGAATATCCGACATGAACGTGAGAATGAGCTTTAGAAGCTTTACATCGGTTTCACCCAGTTGATTTCGGACGATGTGATCCCAGACCCTGTATGGATCTTCGAGGTTAGCGACGATATTGTCGCTCAGCGACTCGTGGTGACCCGAAAGCAACCCCGAGTCTGCAAGTGTGACTGCGAGGATACGCGGATTGAAATTCCGGTGTTCGATGATCGGGCGATATACTCTCTCGTCTGCAAATGACTGCTTGATCGCCTGAGGGAGCGGCGAGTTGTAAACGTGATTATAGAGGATGGAGGCTCTAGCCTGATACGTGTAGTCTGACAGATCGATGACGCAAGTATGAATGTCGAACGAATGCCTATCCAGGCGTTCATACCGCTGCCTGGCCTGCGCGAGGATATATTCGCGAGTTGTGAGAATAAAGCGTTTGTTGGGACTTCTTTCGACTCGCTTCATCAGCGAAAGAAGCCGACTGTCCTCATTTTTCGCAAGCTTCTCATCGAACGTCGTCTGCCCAAGGAAGTCATCGTAGTAGTAGACCTGGCTCAGCTCGTCGTTCCACAGATGGTTCGCCTCATCGGAATCCTCTGAGATCTCTACAAGCTCATACCCCATAGCCATGTAGTGGGCACTGATGACCTGACTCAGGGTTGTCTTGCCGATTCCAGGGAGCCCTGCGATTACGCAGACGTGTCTATTCTCAAGAAGTTCGAGAGCCCTGTCGTAACTGGGGTTGACCGCATAGGTTCGTAGCGTACTGTCAAACTCTTCAGCCAATGCCTGAGAGCGGGTCACAACGTTCTTGGCGAGCAGCGAGTTTAGAACTGAAGCGCTCGTGAGCCACAGGCGAAGGTGTCGACGGACGATATGATCACGCTTACGCAGAAGGGCGTCAATCTCCTCCTTCCCGTAAATATCACTGGGCGTCTTAACGTAGGGCTGGAGGATTTCGAACAGCTTATCCTTGGCACTTCTAGTCAGAGAGACTGATGTGGCAAGGACGTATCGTTGCGGATTAAGCTTCGCTACTTTTGCCGCCTCGGTATTTTCTATGTACTCAATCAGCTTTGCACGCCCGGACCGGTGCCAGTGCTTGCACTGGACGACAAGTGACTCTCCTTCCGAAGAGAGATGGCGCAGGTCGACTCCTCCGTCGGCGCCAGCGGCGAAGAGCTCAAGCCTGACGCCAAGCTCCTCTTCAAATAGGTCCTTGCAGACGGCCTCAAAGTCGAAGTCCGTCAGCCGACTCAGATCGAACGTCTCCATGCCCTTCCCCTTCCCCTGCCACCCGCCTGCGCCTGCGCCTGCGCCTGCGCCTGCGCCTCAGTATCGGCTGCCACCAGTAACTTGTGCAGCTAGCAGCCGAGTTGCGGTGGCCCAGCGAGGGCTCATCATCTGCCGTACCCGCAGTCCTCGTTGTCCTGGTCTTTGTCCAGTGCACCGACGGCCACCACCGTTCACTGCCGTACGCACACCCCTCCTGACCTGCCAGGCGACCCCTCCTGGACTGCCCCGTACGGGCACGCGGACAGTTGGAAAGCGTGTTGGGGGCAACCCCTCACGAGTTCGAATCTCGTATCCTCCGCCAGTGCCTCACCGGGCACGATGTCGAAGGGCCCCACCGTTCGCGGTGGGGCCCTTCAACATATGTGGTCTCAGCTACGCAGGGCGGACAGCCGTGGACTTCCCCGGACAGGCACCGGCTGCTCTCTGCCAACGATCAGGTCACCAGGTCGTGATCGTCGAGCGCGTCAACACCAAGGCTCTGTGGGGCGGCCGCCATGAGCCCCGCGACAGCGCACGAGCCGTATCAGCCAAGTCGACTCCTTGAAGCGGCCAACGGAGAGGGCGACCACGCCCTCATCGGCGGAGGACCACAATAGGATGCCCAGCGGACACTCCACGGCTCCTGAGCGCCACCCGAATACGGGCAAGGACGCCCCCGACTGACGACGGTGACCAGCAGCAGATCGAGACCGGTTGTGGGACGCAGCCCCTGGGCCAACGACCCCCGCGCCATCGGCGGCACCGCAGCAGCAAAGTCGACCGAGTGGGCCTTCGTGCAATACATGATCGCCAGCAATGGCACCGGAGAAGGGCCGCGCCGGCGTCATCCTGGCCCCACGGCGTCCTCTTTCGCGGTGGCGAAGAGGGAGCCATCCGCCTCCGAGTCCTGGACGACGACCACCTCGGGGCCGTCATCGGGCTGCCGGCTAAACTCCTCTCCAACACGACTATGCCGACCTACTGCGTGGCCCGGTCGAAGTGCGGATGGGTGAACTTGACCGCGACCTGTCGATCCAGCCGCTCGTCTCAGGCACGCCAGACGACGCCCGTTCCGCCCCTGTCGATGGTTTCCTGCAGTACATACCGGCCGGCGAACTTGACTCCTGCTTCTGGCGTCACCAGTAGCGCTCGCCCTCACGCCTCGTGCCAGATGAGACCGGATCGTCCTGCGATGATCACAGAACGTACTGGCCGGTGATCTGTCCAGTAGGGCTTCGGGCGGACCGGCGCAGGATCCTCCCGGAACGCGGCGATTGCCTCCCAGTATGGCCAACTGGCTTGCACATGTACTCAGTTGCAATCCGCGGTGCACACTTCGCACCTCAGCGCCGAGACGGTCAGCCCCAGGGGACGCAGACGTACCCACTGTGGACGTCGAGGCGCACCAGCAGCCAGAGAACGGCCAGGCCGCCCGTCGGCCCGACCTGAATCCGTCGGCCGAGCAGTGCGGGCCGCCCGGAGAGCCAGGAGGAGAGGGATCGCGGGCGGTGCAGTCGGCGCCCGTGCGCCGGCCATCTGCCGGTTCCGCCTGTGCCGGATCCGGCACGGGGCGCACTGCCACGCGAAGGTGCGGGCGAGGGGATCGGTAGGTGTTCAACGGGCCCCTCGCCCGCCGCTCGCTGCGTCAGGAGGCCGGGTCGGTGCCCGTCCTGAGTGCACGGTTGTGTTCGTCGACGAAGACGACCTGGGGCTCCAGCTTGCGGGCCTCCTCGTCGTCCACCGACATGTAGCCGATGATGATGACCGTGTCGCCGGGGGCCACCAGACGGGCCGCGGCGCCGTTGATGCAGATGGTTCCCGCTCCGCGTTCGCCTTCGATGACGTACGTCTCCAGACGGGAACCGTTGTTCACGTCCACGATGTGCACCTGCTCTCCCACCAGCAGGTCCGCCGCGTCCATGAGGTCGGGATCGATGGTCACCGAGCCGACGTAGTGCAGATTGGCCTCGGTGACGGTAGCGCGGTGAATCTTCGACTTAAGCATGATGCGCTGCATGGAACGTGACGCCTTTCGAACGAGGTGGGATCAGACCGCTGTGGTCGCTGCGATGTGGCTGGCCGGACGCATGTCGGTCCAGTTCTTCTCGATGTAGTCGAGGCAGTGCCGCCGGGCGGCCTCAGGCAGGACGATGTTCCAGCCCGCGGGCACCACGGCGAACGTTGGCCACAGGCAGTGCTGCCGCTCGTCGTTGACGAGCACGTGGAAGGTGCCGTCCTCGTTGTCGAAGGGGTTTGACATGGTTTCAGTCCTTTTCGTGTCGGTGTTCGGTGAGGGCACTGCCGAGCGTGCGTGCCGTACGGCAGCGGAAGATGGTCTCCACGTCGACGGCATGTCCCAAGGCGGCCTCGATCCGGCCGGCCAGGCGCAGCGCCCTGAGCGAGTCGCAGCCGAGGACGAACACGTCGTCGTCCGCGCCGACGGCGTCGAGCCCCAAAACCTCCGCGATCAGCTCGCGGAGAAGGTGTTGTCCGGGGTGCACCGCCGCTGGGGCCGGGGTCAGGAAGCGGTCGGTCGGGGAGTCCGGCGCCGATGGCAGGGCGAGCAGCAACTCGCGCAGTAGGTCGGCCGTGCGGCCGCCGAACCCGACGTCGAACAGGTCGGGGCGGTGGCTGACTTCCAGGTGGAGCCGCGGCCCGGGGGCGGCCATCAGCTTCAGCGGGTAGTGGTAGGCGTCGTGGCCGGTGGCCTCCAGAAGCCGCAGGTCTTTGTCCGGTCCCCCCGGCAGGGACTCGGTGGTCGGGAAGTTCTCGAAGACGACACAGGAGTCGAAGAGTGTCCCGAGGCCGGCCGCCCGCTGGATCTCGGGCAGCGCGAGGTGGTGGTACGGGAGGAGACCGGCGTGTTCGGTGTGGAGGCGCTCGAACAAATCGGCCAGGGATTCGGCGGGGTCAAGACGGACCCGGACCGGCACGGTATTGATGAACAGACCCACCATCTCTTCCACGCCGGGGAGTTCGGCGACCCGGCCCGAGACGGTGGCGCCGAAGACAATGTCACGCAGCCCGGTTTCCCGGTGCAGGCACAGCGCCCATGCCACCCGGACCAGCGTGTTGAGCGTGACGCCCTGCTGTCGCCCCATGCCGAGCAGGGCGGAGGTCTCCGCCTCGGTCAGATCCACGACGGTACGTTCGGGCAGGGCACGTATCCGAGCCGCGTCCGCGTCGGGGCACAGCAGCGTGGGCGCATCGAGGCCCGCCAGCGATTCGGTCCACACGGCGCGCGCCTCGACCTGGTCCTGCGCGGCAAGCCACCTCAGGTAGTCCGGGTAGTGGCCGGGCACGGGCAGACGACCGTCGTCTCCGCGGTGGACATAGAGGGCGAGCAGGTCGCGCAGCAGCAGTGAGGTGGTCCAGCCGTCGACGAGCAGATGGTGCATGCTCAGCACGATGTGCAGGCGATCTTCGGCGAGCGTGACCAGTGTGCAGCGCATCAACGGAGGCTTGGAAGGGTCGAAGCGCTGCCGCCGGTCGGAGTCCAGCAGTGTGGCCATCTGCTCGGCCTGTTCGCGCGGGGCGAGGGCGGTCAGATCGTGGGTGTGCCAGGGCATCCGGGTCCGCTCAGGGATGACCTGCACCGGCTCGCCCGTGGCACGCTGGAGGAATGCCGCACGGAGCATCGGGTGGCGGTGCAGCAGGGCGTCGCAGGCGTCCTGGAGCGCGTGGACGTCCAGCGGACCCCGGACCTCCAGAGAGATCTGCACGTTGTAGACGTCGAGGTCCCGGCTGTCGTACCGGGCGTGGAAGAGCAGCCCCTCCTGCAACGGCGTCATCGGTAGTACCTGGACGACCGGTGCGCCGATACGGGTGCCGAGCCGGACGAGTTCCTTCTCGTCGGGCTCCCGCTCCCCCGGGAGGGCCAGGGCCGGACGGGAGGGCGCCGTCACATTCGCCACATGGCCGACCAGTGCGCGCAGTGCCGCGAACCAGAGCTCAGCCAGGCCGTTGACGTCCTCCTCGGAAAGGATCAGACGTGCCCAGAGCCAGTGGGCGACCAGCCGGGGGCCCGCCGGGCCGCCGTCGATTGCGGCGTTCAGCTCGACGACGTGCGGCATCGGCATCCGCGGATCGGCGCCGACGGGCAGCGCGTCCGATTCGGGCGCCACGTTCCAGTCCGCGGCCGCCCGGGCGGGCCCGCCTCCGGGACCATCCTGCCTGCCCAGGTAGTTGTAGCCGATCTGTGGACTCGGATAAGCGGACAGCTGGGGCCCTATGTCCAGGTTCAGATGGCGCAGCAGGCCGAAGCCGAGCCCGCGCTGGGGGACATCACCGTACTGAGCGGCCACGCGGCGCACCGCCTCGCCGAGCCGGGTGACCGACGCCGCGCCGTCGTGCGGGTGCCAGTCATCGATTCCCGTGTCGATCCGTACCGGGTACAGCGAGGTGAGCCAACCGACGGTGCCCGAAGGGTCGGCGCCCTCGGTCAGCTGCTCGCGCCCGTGTCCTTCCACGTCGAGCAGTACGGCGGTGCTGCCGCCCGGTTCCCTCCCGCGGCGCCAGGCGCTGACGGCGAGCGCCAGGCCGGTGAGCAGGACCTCGTTTGTGCCCGTGCCCAGGGCCGCGGGGACCGTGGTGAGCAGGGGCGTGGTCAGGGACGCGGGAAGAGTGAGACTGAGCTCGCCGGCCGTTGCGTAGATGTCGCGGGAAGGAGAAAGCCGGGCATCGGTGACAGCGATACTGCTCGCGCCCAGTGTCCTGTGCCAGTAGGGAAGTTCGCGGAGCAGGGCGGGTGACTTCGCCGCGGTGTGCAGCTCACCGGCCCAGTCCCGCATGGGCAGGGGCACAGGGCCGAACTGCGGGGTGGAGCCTGCGGCCAGACTCTCCCACGCGGTGTACAGGTCGGTGAGCAGGATGTGCCACGAGACAGCGTCCACGGCCAGGTGGTGGACGGTAACGAGCAGCCTCCCCTGCCGGACATCATCGTCGAACCAGGTCACCCGCAGTAGCACGCCGTCACGCGGCGCGAGGGCGTCGGCATCCTCCCGCGCGTGCCTGATCTCCTGGAGACAGCTGAAACGGCTGGTCGCAGCCGAGGTCGCGTGACGGGCCCTTACCCGTTCGAGGCGAGTTGGTGTCAGCCGCGGGCGGCGCGAAAACGCCTGACGACCGACGCGGCGCCAGAAAGGAGCACCACAAAGGCGAAGGCGTTGTAGAGCGCGTTCGGAGTCGTCCAGTCCTTGTTGACGTCGGTCAGGAAGGCCTGGTTGAAGAACATCTGACGGTAGACGATCCAGACGAGGGGCAGCGAGAACACGGCTTGGGCCGCGGCGTAGCAGCAAGCCAGCCGAACCGTCCAGCCACGCGAGGCGATCCGGACCAACTCGACGATTACGAGGGCCATCAGCCCTGCCAGCACCGGCCAGATCCAGCCGGACCACAGGCCGGGGTCGAGGATCTGCAGGTGCTGGCCGTTCCGGTCGGCACCGTCCGCCCGGTAGGGCTCCGTGACGTGCTGCCAGACGATCGCCCCGGCCAGCAGGGCGTGCCAGGCCATCGAAACGCAGGCGCGCACACTGGTCGTGTCCTTCTGCCGTTCCTCGGGCAGGTCGTCGGGTGTCCATGCCTTGGTAGTCATTGCGGTAAGTCCCTCTCGGGTTCGACCGCGCTCGACCAGGGCGAACACCAGGGTCAGCCAGGCGATCATCTGGCTGCCGACCATGAGCAGGGTGCCGATACCGCTACTGATCGCCGACCCCAGGCTGCTGTTGTCGGCGATGTCCAAGACCATGACGCCGATGGTGACGGCAGGCAGGACGGTGGACAGCAGCACCGTCAGCAGCCGCATGTACGCCGGGTAGTAATCGGGCCCGATCAGCGCGAGCGGCCGGCCCGCGTACCGGGCGGCCTGCCGAATCGGGTCCCCCATCTCCGTGAGCACCTCCCGCTCCGCGGAGCGGGCATCGGCCGAGCCGTGCGCCTCGACGGTGTCGGCGATCGTGGTACGTAACTCGTCGGCGATGTCGTCGCGCTGGTCGGCCGGAATGCGGCGGACGACCTCCTGTACATAGCGCTCGGTCAGTGTGTTCGTAGTGTTCGTACTCATCCGCTCTCCTTGACAAGTCGTGAGATCGAGGTAACGAGCTCCTGCCACTCGCGGACAAGTCCGGCGAGTACTCGGGAGCCTTCCGGGCTCACCTGGTAGAACTTCCGCGGCCGGGCCTCCTCCGTGTTCCATTCGCTGGTGAGCAGGCCCTGCTTCTCCAGCCGACGCAACAACGGGTACAGGGTGTTGCCGTCGGCGGTGACCCCGGCGTCGTTCAGCGTCACCAGGAGCGCATAGCCGTACTGCGGTGCCCGGAGCAGCGCCAGACATGCCAGCACGACAGTGCCGCGGCGCAACTCCTGGGCCTGGCCCAGGGTCAGTTCTTCAGTAGACACGAGAGACACAATACCGTGCGCCACACAGTAATGTCACGCGTCTTGGCCAAGCGGGCGGAGGGCCGGCCGTCGCGAGCGGCCGGGTTGCGACGTGCTTTGCTGACGTCTGATCACGTCTCGCCCGCGCCGTGATGAGTGCAGGAAGGTCGCGGCCCGTCGGGACGCTGTCCCCAGGTATGAAGATCAGTGAAGCTTCCAGAGCCAGCGGCGTGAGCGCGCGGTCGTTGCGGCATTGCGAAGACGAAGGCCTGTTCGTCCCCGGTCGTTTCAGCAATGGGTTTCGCGGCTACTGCCGGTCCACCATCGACCAGGTGCTCGTGATCCGCTCACTGCTGGGGTCCTGGCTGTCCGTGCGGTAGATCAGGGAAGCTCTGCTCAGCCTCGCTGACGAATCCGGTGGCGGCACGGCGATGTTGCACGCGGAGTTCCTGCACGAGGTGCAGCGCCATCACGATCGCCTCACTGCGCACATCGCGATTCTCGGCGATCAGTAAGCGGCACTCGGCGCATACCTGCGGGAGGCTCGGAGCGCCGCCTGTGACCGTCGCTTGACCTTGACGCGAGTGTGCGATTCCTACGTTTCGCGCATGGAGATCAACGAGCAGCCCTCACGACCGGTCCGCGCCATGACACCCCGAGGCCCGGCGAGTACCTGGGCCGCGTGGTCACATCAGAAGACCGTCATCACCGCCCTGTCAGAGGCCTTGTCAGGACGACGGCAGGACACCGAGATTGCCCGGCTGCAAGACCATTGTCGGACGCATAGCCGCTCTCGCGGAGGCAGCTCGCCCAAGACTCGGATACCCCACTCGCCTGACAAGCCCCGAGGGCCTCTCAGGGATCATCGGAAGCCAGGGGCCTGGTCTCATTCCTGGTCTCGTTCGCCTCTGTTCAGGACTATTCCGACGAGCCTGGCCCGAAGGCTCCGCCGCAGGCCAGGACACCCATGACCCCAGCCGGACCCCCAGACGAACAGTTGGAAAGCGTGTTGGGGGCAACCCCTCACGAGTTCGAATCTCGTATCCTCCGCCAGTGCCTCACCGGGCACGATGTCGAAGGGCCCCACCGTTCGCGGTGGGGCCCTTCGACGTATGTGGTCTCAGTTGCGCACAGCGGACGGCCGTGGACTTCTACGAACGGTCTTCGCCTGCTCCCCGTCAACGGCAGGTCACGGGGAGTGTGATCGTCGACCGCACCGGGACCAGGGTCCTCCTGGGCGACCACCACGAGGCTCTGCGGCGCGGGCACCAGCCCAAGTCGGTCCCTTGACCCGGCAGCAGAAGAGTGCGACCAGGGCCTCACTGCCAGAGGGACAAAATAGGATGCCCAGCGGAAACTCCACGGCCCTGAGAGCCGACGCCGCGATGACCAGAGTGCAGATCCGTGAGGTCGTCGAGCGGCTGGACACCGCCGGCCAATGGCGGCCGGGCGATCCTGGCTGTGCTGGACGCCGGATATGACGCCCCGCGCATCGCCCACCTGCTGGGCGACCTGCCCGTCGAGATCCTCGGCCGGCTCCGTTCAGACCGGGTGATGCGGCGTCCGACACCCTCCCGCGAGGAGTTCCACCGGGCCAACCCCAAGGGCGGCCGACCGCCCAAGCACGGCGGCAAGTTCGTCTTCGGCGACCCCCCAACCTGGGGCACCGAGCAGGCCGTGACGGTCACGAACACCCGGCTCTACGGGAAGGCGACTGCACAGGCGTGGGACCGGCTGCACCCGCGGCTGACCCGCCGGGCCGCCTGGCGACCCCACGGCAGCAACCTAGGAAATGTGCCAATCGAGGAGGACTGTTATGCGCGGTGGGTCAGGAGCAGGTCTTCGTAGGTGCGCTGGTGGCGGGTAGTGCGGCGGTGGCGGAGCAGGTGGGTGGCGCGTTCGGGTTCGCCGGCGTCGATAAGGGTGGCCAGCGATCCCAGTGCCGCATTCGTGAGAACCACACTGTGACGCCAGGATCACGGCAACGTTTTTCCTGTGATTAGGCAACACTCCCTGGATCGGTAACAGGCAAGGGGGCCCGGGTCTCCCGCCACGAGGGCAGGGCGGCGTCCGCGTCGAACGCGAAATCACCCAGGACACCCTCGCCCGCGCACCGCGACGACCGCCTCCGCCGGGAACCGGGCACGGCCCCCTCATGGCCTGGGCCCCCGCATCGGTGGGACGCGGCCCGAGTCGGCGTGGAGCCCGCGTGGAAGACGGGCCCATGGGGCTTTCCAGAGGTCGGGGCCGCCGCAATGGGTGCGGCGGGGGCGACCGCGCTGGTGAGGGTGGGCTTTGCGGGGCAGGCGGGGAGAGGTACCCGGCTTCCGGTCCACAACCGCGAGAAGCGAAGGGGGACCCCGGGATGATCCAGATCGCGGACATCCGTGAGTGGCGGACCCACGACGTCGTCGACTCGGACGGCCACCGGATCGGCACGCTGGAGGCCGTCTACGTGGACACCAGCACGGACGACCCGGCCATGGCCACCGTCCAGGTCGGCCTGCCCACCCGCCACCGTCTGGTGTTCGTCCCCCTGACCGGTGCGATCCTCGGCCCCGGCTATGTGAAGGTCGACTACGACAAGGCGCTGGTGAAGAAGTGCCCGGCGATCGGCACGGACGACGTCCTGCCCGCCGAGGACGAGGTAGCGGTGTTCGAACACTACGGCCTGCCCTACCAGCGGGGTGCGAGCGGTGAGCGTCAGCTCGCCCGCCGCTGACCGGCCCGACAAAGAGGTGTACGCGTCATGACGTTCTTCCTGCTCCTCGTCATCGCGGCGATCGTGCTGGGCATCATCGGAGTCGTCGTCAAGGGGCTGTTCTATCTGCTGCTCATCGGCATCGTGGTGTTCATCGCCGGGCTTGTGTACCTGGTCCTGCACATTCGACGCTCCGGCCGCAACGGGCGCACGGTCCGCTGAGGTTCCCGGCCGTCGGGCCCCGGCGGCCGACTTCGTCCACGCGGCGGGGTGGCGGTACGCGGCGTTGGCGCGCCGAGCCAAGAGGCCCGGGCGCCTTGTGGCACCCGGGCCTCGAAGGATACGAGGCTTCGTCCCTACGCGTCGGCGAGGAGCGGGTCGTACGGGGTGCTCGCGCGGCGGCCCGACATGAAGGAGACGAAGTCGCCCACGAAGGCGCTCCGGCCGTAGGTGCCGTCGGTGGTGGTGAGGTCGCGGTGGAAGCCGGTGTGGAAAAGGGCCCGGTACTCGTCGGCGTCGATGGTGCCGTTGCCGTCCTTGTCGGTGGCGTCGAAGAGCACCTCGGCGACGCGGATGAGCGCGGGCCCGGCGAGGGAGGGGACGGCGGCCGCGTACTCGTCGGCGCTGACGCGGCCGTCGCCGTCCGTGTCCAGGGCTGCCTGGAGCTCGCGCCACCAGGCGGCGAAGGCGTCGTAGAGCCGGGTCTCCTCGGGTTCGTCCAGGTCGAGGCGGGTGGAGAGCTCGCGGGCCATGGCGGCGAGGTCGGGCCAGTCGAGGTGGCCGTCGCCGGTCTGGTCCAACACCCTGCGGAAGAACTCCTCCGCCGAGCGCCGGCCCTCCCCCGTGGCGGCCGACGGCGCCGGCCCCGGGTCGGCGTCGCCGCCCAGGGGCATCAGGAGGCGGAGCAGGGCCGAGGCTCGCTTCATGCGGGCCCCCAGGGCGGCCATGGTCCGGGCGCGGGGGTCGTCGCTGTCGGGTGAGAGCGAGAGGAGTTCGATGATGCTCTCGGCGTTGATCCAGCCCTGGGGCAGGAAGCGGGCGAGCCCGGCGGCGCAGTAGGCGCCCTGCATGAGGGTCGGGGCGCCCGGCATGTCCGGCAGGCCGGCCCGGCGGCGGTAGGGCTCGGGGAGCGAGGCGACGGTGATGGCACCGAGGAGCGGACCGGCGACGGCCCGGCCGGCCGCCCACAGCGTCGGCGCGCCACCGAGCAGCGCCGGGGCGGGCAGGTGGTCGAAGAGGCGGTAGAGGATGACGCGGGCCGCCTCGGTGTTCTCCAGCTCGTTCTCCACGACCTGGTCGAAGTACCCCCAGAAGTCGTGGAGTTCCTCGGGGAGCCCCCCGGCGTCACCGTCGAGCGCGGCGAGGAACACGCGGTACTCCGCGTACATCCGCTCCATGGTGTCCTGGCCAAGCGGCTGGCCGCTGAGCCGGCACATGGTGACGGCGCTCTCGAAGAGGGTGGCGACCACCCAGGCGCGGGCCGCGCGGTCCATCGCGTCGTAAGGACGGCCGCGGGTGTCGGAGCCGCTCATGCGGGCGTGCAAACGGTTGAGGCGGGCGGCCTCGCGTTCGCGTTCCGCCGGGTCGCCGCCGAACATGCGCCGCATGCTGAGGAAGGTGTTGCGCAGCCGGCGCCAGGGGTGGGCGACGAAGGTGGAGTTGTCGGCGAGCGCGGCGCCGATCTGCGGGTGAGCCGCCTCCAGTACGGTGGCGCGGATCATGGCCAGCGCCCAGCGCGGGTCGTCGAAGAAGGCGTGGAACTGCGATTCGGGGCCGAACAGGGGTGCCTCGTCGGTCGTCCCCGTGGTGCCGGTGGTCATGAGGGGGTCTCCGTTGCTCATAAGGGTTCTCCGGTGGTCAGGGGCGGCACACCGCCGAAGCGGCGGTCGCGGCGCCGGTAGGCGTGCAGACAGGCGAGGAAGTCGGGGGCCCGGAAGTCCGGCCACAGCGCCTCGGGGAAGACCCATTCGGCATAGGCGACCTGCCAGAGCATGAAGTTGGAGATGCGCTGTTCGCCGGAGGTGCGGATGACGAGGTCCACATCGGGGGTGTCGGGGAACGGCAGATGGTCCGCGAAAAGCCGCTCGGTCACCTGGTCGGCGGGCGTCCCGCTGAGGATCAGCGACCTCGCGGCCTCGACGATGTCCCGACGCCCGCCGTGGTCGAAGGCGACGGTCAGCGTCATACCCCGGTTGTCCGCGGTCAGCGTCGCCAAGTCCTCGAAGTCCCGCGCCAGTTCACGGGGGATGCGCGCGTCGGCGACTCCGAGGAAGCGGCAGCGGATGCCGCGGGCGAGCAGCAGCGGCGCGTGTTTGCGCACCACCCGGCGGACCAGGCGCATCAGATAGTGGACCTCGGCGTCGGGCCTGTTCCAGTTCTCGGTGGAGAAGGCGTACAGGCTGAGCCACTCGACGCCCGCGCCCCGGGCCGCCTCGATGATGTCGATGACGGTGGTCTCGGCGGCCCGATGGCCCGCCGTGCGCGGCAGTGAACGCCGCTGCGCCCAGCGGCCGTTGCCGTCCATCACGCAGGCCACGTGCCGGGGCACCGCACGCGCGGGCCCGCCGTCCCGCCGCCACTCCCCGGCCCCTTCGGTACGCCCTTCCCGACCGGGCCCGCCGTCCGGACGCTGCCCACCGGGCGCGTCGCCCCACCGCTCCCGGCCCGGATCGTCGCCCGGCCGCCGCCCGTCGGTCCCGCCGCCGGACCCGTCCTCCGTCGCCGCGCGTCCGCGCGGCACACCATGGCCGGTCACACCCGGGCCCGCCCCGTCGGGAACGGCGCGACCGGTCCTGTCGTACTCGGTCACGCCCACACCGTCTCGCCGCCCCCGCATCGCCCACGCCACCACCAGCGCGTTCCCTGCCAGAAGTCTGGCAGCGCGAACGGGACCCGCCCGGCCGAACCGGATGGTCTTCACCCCTGGCTCGTACGTCCGAGTCCCCCGTACCGGCTCCGGGCCACACGCCCGTCACCCACCAGCGGGCTGTCGGCGCCCGAGCCCGCTACGGGCGCACCCGCCCGCCCCGGCCGTGACCACCACCGCGCCCCCGGCCCAGGTTTGACAGCGCCGGAACGGGTGACCCGGCGAGGGCGTTCATCAGCACCGTGGGGATGAGGGCCTCAGGGGTCGGGAGCATCGGGTCATGGCGGCCGGAAAGCCCCGCACGTACGTCGTCGCGTCCGCCTGCCGCAGCAGCGCGGCGTCGCTGTCGCCGCGCCTCAGATAGCCGGCGGCGTCGGCCACGGCGACTGCGGCACAGACGTTGAACAGGACGTGGACCTGGTGTCCGATGAGCCACCGAGCGCTCCACACGTCCTTGCGCGACGCCCGCGTACCAGGCTCGGGGGCGGCCTCCCGCCGGCCGGCGTCACGGCCGGTGTCCGGTGTCGCGCCGGTGAGGTCGGCCACCGCCTGACGCATCCCCGCCAACTCCAGTGCCAGGTCACCGCCCTACAGCGGCGCGTCGCACAGGTCCTCCAGAGCGCGGTGGACGACCAGGGCGCCGTGCAGGGCGGCCTGCTGATCGGACAGCTCCTCCTCGCGGACCCGGAAGAAGGACTGGCTGATCGAGTCGGCCGGCAGTGCTTCACCCGAGATGGCCGGAGCCAGGTCCGACAGCGCGGCCACCAACGCGCCGGCGGCCGCGGCGGCGTGCCGCAGCGCGCGGGTCCGTTCGACGGGTCCGGCGTGGGTCGCCACCCCGGCCAGCACGCGCGCGGCACGTCTCGCCTCGGCGTCGACCTGCGGACCCAGCGCCGGGGCGGGCCGCCCGCCCCGGGGCTCACGAAAGACAGCGACAGCAGGATGACCGGCAACCGGTGATAAGCCCATGGTGGGAGTACTTGGCCATGAACGCCTCACTCGAAACACTGATCCACGCCATTCTCGGACGACGCCGATCCGGTCCTCCGACGCCGTCGAGCGTGATACCGCCGCGCGCCACGTCCGGATCGCGCCGTCGCCCGGACGAGGCGAGCGGATGCCGCCGAACCCGCGCCGTCCCGGGCGCGGGGTCCGGCCACCACCCGCCCGCTACGGACCCAGCGGGCGGCCCGTCCGCAGGTTCCAGCGCCCCAAGCGGCCGGTCAGCTCCGTCGCCGTCAGCGGGGCACGTCGATCCGCCAGAACGCCGACTCGGGCGCGTCCAGCGCCCGCAGCACCGGGGCCCGAACGATCTCGGGCTCCACGACCGCGAAGGCGCGCCCGCCGTCCGCCGCGGCCGCCTCGAACTCGACCCGCCCCACCTCGAAGCGTGGTGCCACCTGCGGGACGCCGTACGAGTCTTCACGCTGTCCCGCATCCAGGGCGTCATGCCGACGTAGGTCAGGCCGCACCAGGTCAGCGCTGCAGCCCGAGAATCAGACGGACCGAGTCCTCCACACGGTGCAGTTCTCCCGGAGCAAGCAGCCCCAGCTTCCTTCGCAACCTCGACTTCGTAACCGTGTGGAGGTCAGCGCAGTTCACGTACGACTCGTCGTACTTCGTCAGTCCGGCGTCAGGCCCGATCGGAACGTGCGTGACCTGTGGACCGGACGTGCCGGTGATCAGCGCGACCGTCACCGAGGCGAGCGGCTCCGCGATCCGGTTGACGGTGAGGACGACGACGGGGTGCGGCCCAACCGGTTGCGGCAGTGCGCAGACCCATACTTCGCCACGGAGCGCCGTCCCCGGGCTCACCACTGCATCTCGTCCGCTGCCGCAAGCTCATCATCGGTCGGCTCGACCACGCCCTCGGGCAGAGGCACACCCTGATCCTGGTAGAAGGCGCGGATCTCCTCGACCGCCCCGACCTCGGCCGCTTCCCGCGCGAGGAGCCTCAGCCCTTCGCGAAGAGCATCCGAGGTCGAGTTGAGGTGCAGTGTCCGCATGACCTCCTGAAGGGCCTGCATCTCATCGCCACGGAGCCGGACCTGCGCCAACCGACTGGGCCCGAGCACGGCCGCCGCCGCATTTCGCTTCACCGCGGTCGCGGCGGCCTTTTTGGCTGCCTTCTTCTTGTGAGCTCCTGTGGTCTCCACGCCCCCTCCAACCTGTCGTACAAATGTCATACACCTAGTGTGGAGGGGAGAGACCGACCCGGTCAAGGCAATCCCACAGACGGCCCTCCCCGCACGGACAGACCGAAAGCCGCGGCGAGTGGGGCCGGGAGAGCGGTCCGACCCACCGCGCCCGGTCTCAGTTCTGGTCTCATTCGCCCCCGTCCGGGCCCGTCCAGACGGAGCCAAGGCGAACGCTCCGCCGCAGGTCAGGACGGATACGACCCCCTCCGGACCCTCGTACGAACATGTGGAAAGCGTGTTGGGGGCAACCCCTCACGAGTTCGAATCTCGTATCCTCCGCCATTGCTCTCACCGGGCAATACGTCGAAGGGCCCCGCAGTTC
>NZ_JBEZKW010000040.1:0-71686 GCF_040651795.1 Streptomyces sp. NPDC048361 | reverse complement strand
GCCAGCACGGTCAGGGTCGCCGCGGCGGACAGGGCAAGGGACTTGAGGACGTACGCCATGGTCGTGCCGCCCCTCACGCCTGAAGGGCGCTCGTCCTCAAACGCCGGACGGGCTGACTATGCCCACGCGGGCCTGCACCGAGTAGCTCAGGGGGCGCGGGGAACTGCGCGACCAGCCACGCACGGGCCGCAGACGAATGCCGGGCCCTGGGGCTCCGCCACAAACGCCGGACCGGCTGAGGTGGCCCACATGGGCCCGCACCGAGTAGCTCACAGGGGCGCGAGCAACCCCCGCACGGGCCGCAGACGACCAGCGGGGTCCACGCGGCTCCGCCCCGGCCAGGCCCGCGGCACCCGGCGCCTCGACAATGGGCCGTATGGAATTCCGCCGGCTGCTCCACACCCTCCGCGTCTGGGACGTAACGCTCCCCACCTTCGCCCCCGACACCGCCCCCCGAACCCCCCTCCCCCTCTTCCAGGAATGGCTGACGCACGCCGCCCACTCCGGCCAGGCCGAGCCGCACGTGATGTCGCTCGCGACCGTCGACCTCCACGGGCACCCCGACATCCGTGCCCTCACGCTCCACGACGCCGACGACGACGGCTGGCACTTCGCCTCGCACTCCACCAGCGCGAAGGGACGGCAGCTGGCCGCGCACCCGACAGCCGCCCTGGCCTTCTACTGGCCCGTGGTCGGCCGCCAGGTACGGGTGCGCGGCACCGTCACGCAGGAAGGTCCCGAAGCCTCGCAGGCCGATCTGCACGCCCGCTCGACCGGCGCACTCGCCGCGGCTCTCGTCGGCCGGATGAGCGAAGTCCTGGGAAGCGAACGGGAGTTGGCGGACGCCTCGACCGCCGCCTGGGAGCGCGCCGAGGCGGATCCGGCCATCCCCGTGCCCACCTGGACCAGGTATGTCCTGGACCCGACGGAGGTCGAGTTCTTCCAGGGTGACGCGCGGCGGCGCCACGTACGGCTGCGCTACCGCCGTGAGGGCGCCACCTGGACCCGCGAACTCCTCTGGCCCTGATCACCCGCCCGCCACGCTGATCACCTGCCCGCCCGGACGCCGGACGCTGCCCTCGTAGACCTTCTGCCACCCCACTGGATCCGGTAGGCATGAACGTAGCTGTGTTCACCTGCGGGAAGAGGCCCCATGCGCGCTGAAGGCCACGCCGGACGACCGGAGTCCAAGAGGACTGGCCGTACCCCCGGCCGCGCCCCGGCGACCGTACCGGCCGGCGCGTGGGCGCCCTTGCCCTCCTCCTGGTCGGCGGAGGTGTTGACGGCCACGAACCGCGCGCCGTCGCGGCGCCGCCACTCCCCCTCACTCCGCCTTACTCCCCCTCCACGACTCCGACCGGGCTGACCACCGCGCCGACCACCGGGCCGAACACCGGGACGGTGACGCCATCCTCGGTCCCGGTCCTGAAGCGCACATACAGCTCCATCCCGATCCGCAGCTCGCTCTCGGCGCAGCCGACGACCTCGGTCATCATGCGGGGGCCCTCCACCAGGTCGACGACGGCGGCGACGTACGGAACGCGGTCGCCGAAGGGCGGCAGGTCGTTGCGGTGCACCACGGACCAGGTGTAGAGGGTGGCGCGCCCGTCGGCCGGGAGCCAGCTCACGTTCTCGCTCCAGCAGTACGGGCAGAACTCGCGCGGATAGTGGTGCGGGCGGCCGCAGTCGGCACACGTGCGGAGGAGGAGACGGCCCTCGGCGGCGGCGTCCCAGTACGTACGGGTGAAGGCGTCGACATCGGGCGTGGCCGCACTCATCGGAACAGTCCCATCGCGTCGTCCAGCGACCACGTCTGCCACGCCATGGCACCGAGGGCGACGAGCGAGATGAGCGCCATCATGGCGTTCTGTCCCTGCTCGGCCCAGTCGTGGATCATGAGGATCAGATAGAGAAGATTGAGCAGGAACCCGCAGGCCAGGGCGACGGGGGTCAGGAAGCCCGCCACCAGGCCGAGGCCCAGGGCGAGTTCGGCGTAGACGACCACGTACGCCATCGTCTTCGGGCGGGGCCGCACCACGGTGTCGAAGCCGCTGCGGACCGCGTTCCACCGGTGCTCGGCGGCGATGCCGGAGGCCCAGGCGATGCCGGTGCCGCGCTCGAACCAGCCTTTCTTGTCCTTGTGCCGCCAGCTCTCCAGCCACCACAGGCCGAGGCCTATGCGCAGGACGGCCAGCCACTCGGCGCCGCCGAGCCAGATCGAGTCCACGCCGGGCCCCTTCCGCGTGCGTACGGCTCCACGTTTCTGACGGTACGTCAGTTATGCAAGTTCAGCGGATCCCGGAGCCGTGCACAAGGGGCTGGTGCGTGATCAGATCGCAATCCATTCCGGGCTTGACCGAGACCCATCAAGTATTCACACCGTTACGCTCAGCGTTCATGGTCGACACCACCCATCCCGCGAGCCCCGTCTATGTGATCGGCGCCGGGCCCGGCGGTCTCGCCGTCGCCGCCTCGCTGCGAGCGCGGGGGGTGCGGGCCGTCGTACTGGAGAAGTCCGACGCCGTGGCCGCGTCCTGGCGGCGCCACTACGACCGGCTGCATCTGCACACCACGCGCCGACTCTCCTCGCTGCCCGGGCTTCGCATGCCGCGCCGCTTCGGACGGTGGGTGGCCCGCGACGACGTGGTGCGTTACCTGGAGAAGTACGCCGCCGTCCATGAGCTGGAGATCGTCACCGGGGTCGAGGTCGAGCGCATCGAGCGCGGGCCGGGCGGCGAGGGCTGGGTGCTGCACGCGACCGGCGGGCGGCGCCTTGCCACGTCGGCCGTCGTGGTGGCCACCGGCTTCAACCACACGCCGTACGTTCCCGACTGGCCCGGCGCGCAGACGTTCGCGGGTGAGCTGGTGCACGCGAGCCTGTACCGCAACCCCGGGTCGTACGTGGGCCGGGACGTCCTCGTCGTCGGGGCCGGCAACACCGGGGCCGAGATCGCCGCGGACCTCGCCGACGGCGGGGCGGCGCGGGTACGGCTCGCGGTGCGGACCGCGCCGCACATCGTGCGCCGCTCCACGGCGGGGTGGCCGAGCCAGGCCACCGGCATCCTGGTGCGGCGGCTTCCGGTCCGCCTCGTGGACCGGCTGGGGGCGGTGGTGGAACGGCTGTCCGTGCCGGACCTCGCCCCGTACGGACTGCCGCGGCCGACCACGGGTCTGTACGCGCGGGTGCGTGAGGGCGCGATTCCCGTGCAGGACGTGGGTCTCATCGAGGCGGTCCGCGGCGGGCAGGTCGAGCCGGTCGCGGCGGTCGGCTCCTTCGAGGACGGCAAGGTCGTCCTCGCGGACGGGACGCGGGTCTCACCGGACGCGGTGATCTGCGCGACGGGTTATCGGCGGGGGCTCGAAGCCCTGGCCGGACACCTCGGCGTCCTCGACGCGCGGGGGCGTCCTCGGGTGCGGGGGGCGCGTACGGTGCCGGGGGCGGCGGGGCTGTACTTCACGGGGTTCACCAATCCGATCAGCGGGATGCTGCGGGAGCTCCGCCTGGACGCGACCCGCATCGCGAAGGCGCTGTCCCACCCCTGAGCCCCCCGCATCCGTCCGCGCAGGCCCCGGCCCCCTGGGGACACCGGCCGTGTGCGAACCGTACCCGCGCCCCTGAACCCGCCCTCGGGTGCGGACCGTGCCCGCCTCTCGCGCAGTTCCCCGCGCCCCTGAAGACTTCGGTCACGTGCGGACCGTGCCCGCCTCTCGCGCAGTTCCCCGCGCCCCTGAACTACTCGATGCCGGCCCGCAGGCCTTGGGGGAGGGTGGGAACGGGTTGGGGGCGGAGCCACGACGGCTGGAAAGTGGTCGTTTCGCGGGGGACGGGGTTTGGGGGGACCCCAGGGGCGGGCAGGCCCAGCGCACCCCCACGAATGGGCCCGGCCCGAGACACCGCCCCACCCCGCAGGGCCCAGGCTTTGCCCGCACACCCGTTCCTGACTGACCGTCAGGTCTGTAATCTGACTAAGCGTCAGTTACCCCACCGGCACGGCTCAATCATGTTGGCCATCGACCCAGGAGCGGGCGGAACGATGCTTGGATCGACTCACGGCACCCTCACGACCGACTTCCGCGCACGGGTGGTCGCCTGCGGCGAGCAACCCGCCCCCGGCGCCGTGCACGGCAGAGCGGCGGGCGAGGGCGACCTGGACGTCAGCGGCCGCCCGCTCCACGCCGACGTACCGGACCTGGACCGGTTCTTCCGGCCCGAGTCCGTCGCCGTCATCGGCGCCTCCGACGCCGAGGGGCGCCCCAACACCGGCATCACCCGCCAGCTCGTCGACTGGGCCCGGCGGGTCGGCGCCCGCGTCCACCCCGTCCACCCCACCCGGTCCACCGTCTTCGGGCTGCCCTGCGTCGCCTCCGTCGCGGAGCTGCCGGAACAGGTCGACCTCGCCGTGCTCCTGGTCGGCGACCCGCTCCCCGTCGTCGAGCAACTCGCCGAGGCCAAAGTGAAGTTCGCCGTCGCGTTCGCCTCCGGGTTCGCCGAGACCGGCGAGCAGGGTGCCGCCGCGCAGGAACGGCTCGCCGCCGCCGTCAAGCGGTCCGGGCTGAGGCTGCTCGGGCCCAACACCAACCTCAACGCCTTCGAACACTTCCGGGACGACCTCGACGGGCCCGCCATCGCGCTCATCACCCAGTCCGGGCACCAGGGCCGGCCCGTGTTCACCCTCCAGGAACTCGGCATACGGCTCTCGCACTGGGCCCCGACGGGCAACGAGGCCGACCTCGAAACCTCCGACTTCATCTCCTACTTCGCCGAGCGCCCCGAGGTCGGCGCCATCGCTTGTTACGTCGAAGGGCTCAAGGACGGCCGCGCCTTCCTGCTCGCCGCCGACCGCGCGGCCCGCGCCGGCGTCCCCGTCGTGGCGGTCAAGGTCGGCCGCACCGAGGCCGGCGCACGCATGGCCGCCTCACACACCGGCAAGCTGACCGGCGCCGACGACGTCGTGGACGCCGCCATGCGCCAGTACGGCGTCATCCGCGTAGACGGCCTCGACCAACTCCAGGACACGGCAGCCCTGTTGGCGCGAGCGCGCCGGCCGAGCGCCGACGGCGTCGTCGTCTATTCGATCTCCGGTGGCACCGGGGCGCACTTCTCGGACCTCGCCACCGCCGCCGGGCTCCACCTGCCGGCCCTCTCCACCGCCAAGCAGGCCGAGCTCCACGAGTGGATACCGCCCTATCTCAGCGTCTCCAACCCCGTCGACAACGGTGGCCACCCCGTCGGCGACTGGCGCGGGCGGAAGATCATCGACGCGATCCTCGCCGACCCCTCCGTGGGCGTGCTGATCTGCCCGATCACCGGGCCCTTTCCGCCCATGAGCGACAAGCTCGCGCAGGATCTGGTGGACGCGGCGGAACAGACGGACAAGCTGGTGTGCGTGGTGTGGGGCTCGCCGCTCGGCACCGAGGCGGCGTACCGCGAGACGCTGCTCGGCTCGGACCGGGTCGCCACGTTCCGTACGTTCGCCAACTGCATCGGCGCTGTGCGGGCCCACCTCGCGCACCACCGGTTCACCACCGGCTACCGCTCCCCCTTCGACGAGGCGCCCCGCGTGCCCTCGCCGTCGTTCCGCAAGGCGCAGGCCCTGATGCGCCCGGGCCGGCAGCTCAGTGAGTACGCGGCGAAGCAGCTGCTGCGGGCGTACGGGATCCGCGTGCCGCGCGAGCAGCTCGTGACCAGCGCGGCGGCCGCCGTGCGCGCGGCCGGGCTCGTCGGCTACCCCGTCGTCATGAAGGCCTCGGGCGCCCACCTCGCCCACAAGAGCGAACTCGGCCTGGTCAAGGTCGGGTTGACCTCCGCCAGCCAGATCCGCGACGCCTACCGCGAACTCACCGACATCGCCCGCTACGAGGGCGTCGAGCTCGACGGCATCATGGTCTGCCAGATGGTCGAGCGCGGCGTCGAGATGGTCGTCGGCGTCACCCACGACGCGCTGTTCGGGCCCACCGTGACCGTCGGGCTCGGCGGTGTGCTGGTGGAGGTGCTCGGCGACTCGGCCGTGCGCGTCCCCCCGTTCGGCGAGGACCAGGCGCGGGACATGCTCGGCGAGCTGCGGGGGCGGCCGCTCCTCGACGGCGTACGCGGCGGGCCCCCGCTGGATGTGGACGCGCTCGTCGAGGTCGTCCTGCGCGTCCAGCGCATGGCCTTGGAGCTGGGCGACGAACTCGCCGAGCTGGACATCAACCCGCTCATGGTGCTCCCTCGCGGCCAGGGCGCCGTGGCGCTCGACGCCCTCGCCATCTGCCGCTGAGCCCCCACACCCCGGGCGGCCCACCCCGCCGTCACCCATCCCCGTACCCCCGTACCCGGACGTCTCGCTTGGAGCCCCTCCATGGACCCCCTGCACTCATTGGTACTGCACGCCACTGACAACGGCGTCTCGTGGATCACGCTCAACCGTCCCGATGCCATGAACGCCGTCACCTGGGACCAGCGCGAACGGGTCATCTCGCTGCTCGGCGCCGCCTCCGCCGACCCCGCCGTGCGAGCCGTCGTGATCACCGCCACCGGCAAGGGATTCTGCGCGGGTGCCGACCTGCGCGGGGCCCCCGCCACCGGGGGCGAACGCGTCGCGGGCGACGTCGCGCGCACCATCCGTCAGGGCGCGCAACGCCTGATCGGGGCCGTACTCGACTGCGAGAAACCGGTGATCGCGGCGGTCAACGGCACCGCGGCAGGCCTCGGCGCCCATCTCGCGCTCGCCTGCGACCTCGTCCTGGCCGCCGAATCGGCCCGGTTCATCGAGGTGTTCGTACGCCGGGGCCTGGTGCCGGACGGCGGCGGTGCCTATCTGCTGCCGCGTCTGGTGGGGCCCCAGCGCGCAAAGGAGCTGATGTTTTTCGGGGACGCGCTCGGGGCGGCCGACGCCGAACGCATGGGCCTGGTCAACCGCGTGGTCGCGGACACCGCGCTCGCCGCCACGGCGAAGGAGTGGGCCGAACGGCTCGCCGCCGGCCCGACCCGCGCCATCGCCCTCACCAAGCAGCTGGTGAACGCCTCCCTGGACACCGACCGCGCCACCGCGTTCGCCGCCGAGGCCTGGGCCCAGGAGATCAACATGACCACCCGGGATGCCACCGAGGGCGTCGCCGGATTCGTGGAGCGCCGCACGCCCGCATACCGGGGCCTGTAGGGCTCGCTCCCTGCGCGCGCGTGACGGACGTGCTGATGTACGGGCCCGCGCACGTCGTCCTCACGCGTGTGGGCCGGGCACCTCGAAGGTGCCCGGGCGGCGTTCTGTACGAGGATGTCCGCGCCGTCACCGGAGGCCGCCGCGCCACGGGCGATGAGCCGGCCGTCGCCGCTGAAGGCCACGGCGGTGGCCTGGGCTCCGTCCGCCGGCGGCTGGTAGCCGGTCGCGGTGTCGGACAGGTCCGCGGTGTCGAGGAGACGGTGACCGCCCTTGCCGTCGGCGATCTCAGGACCCACGCCGCCGCAGCCGGGGCGTTGCCGGGATGTGCTGCCGACTGTCGATGACGCCCGCCCGGGGCTTCTCATCTGACGAGCCGTCAGGTTCAATGAACGGTGTGATGGGACACGCAGGGATGGCGGCCACCGTCGTCCGATACCTCAGGTCCGTCGGCGCCGCCACGGCCGCCGAGCCCGTCGAGTTCCTCCCCCGGCCGGATCTGCGGGCCGTACGGGACGACGAACGGGCACCCGTCGACCCCGCACAATTCCGGCGCGTGCTCGGGCAGTTCGCCAGCGGGGTCACCGTCATCACCGCCCAGGACGCGGCCGGGCCCACCGGGTTCGCCTGCCAGTCCTTCGCCTCGCTCTCCCTCGACCCGCCCCTGGTCGCCTTCATGGTGGCCCGCACCTCGACGACCTGGCCGCGCATCGCCCATGCCGGAGTGTTCTGCGTGAACATCCTGGGGGCCGAACAGGGCGTGCTGTGCCGGGGGTTCGCGGTGAGCGGCGCCGACAAGTTCGCGGGCGTCGACTACGCCGCCGCGCCCGCGACGGGCTCGCCGCTCCTCGACGGCGTACCCGCGTGGATCGACTGCCGCGTCCACGCCGTGCACACCGGCGGGGACCATCTCATCGTGGTCGGGCGCGTCGAGGCGCTCGGCGAGAGCGGGGACGGGAGCGGGAGCGGAAACGGGGGCGGCGAAGGAGAAGCGGAGAACAGCGGTCCGCTGCTCTTCCACCGGGGACGGTTCGGGCGCTTCAGCGACTGACCCGGTCACGCCGCCGCCGCGGCCCGGCTCACCAGGACTGCTCGGTGATGAGCTCCCCGCTGCGCGTCTCCACCCGGAGCGCGCCCCGGTCGCCGTACTCGTTGAGACGCCAGTCGCCGAACACCTCGGCCACCCTGCGGCCCTGCCAGTCGCTTTCGCCCAGCGGGACGAAGTTGACCGTGACGACGGCCTTCTCGGCGCCGCCCTGCTTGCGGATCCGCACCGCGACGACCGACGGCCACATCCCGTCGTCGGCTTTGGTGAGTTGCCGGCCGTAGTAGTCGACGAAGCCCTGCGTCATGTCGAACCAGCCCGCGGGGAGGCAGGGGCGCGCGGGGCCGTCGGTGGCGGGGCCGGGGGCGCCCGTGTCGCTGTCCGTGGGCGGGCCCGGGTCACCCGCGCCGCCGCCCCCGTCCGTGGGCGGCCCGGGGTCACCGGCATCCCCGTCCGTCGGCGGGCCGGGGTTGCCGGCGTCCGTGTCGACGGCCGTGTCCTCGGTCGTGCGGTCCGTGCCGTCCGTGCTGCCACAGCCGGTGGCCGGCCCTGTGGACGTGAGGCCGGCCGGCTTCGCCGGGTCCGCGGCCCGGGAGTCACCGGGGCGGGCCGTTCCGCAGGCGGCCACGGTCGCGCACAGCAGGGCGGCGATCACCGCGGCGCCCCGCTTGTTGCTCGCTTGCACGGCACACTCCCCTCGGTCCGGCGCGGGGGAACGTCCGCTCCCCCGCGGGGAGGCATCCGGCTCCCGGGGAGGAAGAGGGGCTCACGCCGCGAGTGGTTCCCCGCCGGGGCCGCGGTGCCGGATGACGAGGGCCATGAGCGCCGCCGCCGCGCACAGCGCGCCCGAGGCGTACCAGACGACGTCGTAGCTGCCGAAGACGTCGCGGGCCACTCCGCCGAGGAAGGCGACGACGGCCGCGCCGACCTGGTGGGAGGCGAGCACCCAGCCGAAGACGATGGCGCTGTCCTCGCCGTAGTGCTTGCGGCACAGCGCGATGGTCGGCGGCACGGTGGCGACCCAGTCGAGCCCGTAGAAGACGATGAAGAAGATCATCGGCGGGTGCACGGTGGGCGCGAGCAGCATCGGCAGGAAGAGGAGCGAGATGCCGCGCAGGGCGTAGTACGTGGCGAGGAGGCGGCGGGATTCGAAGCGGTCGGTGAGCCAGCCCGAGAAGATCGTGCCGGCCACGTCGAAGACGCCGATGACGGCGAGGAGCCCGGCCGCCGCGGTGACCGGCATGCCGTGGTCGTGCGCGGCCGGTACGAAGTGGGTCTGCACCAGACCATTGGTGGAGGCGCCGCAGATCGCGAAGGTGCCGGCGAGCAGCCAGAACGGCCCGGTGCGGGCGGCCTTGGCGAGCACGGTCAGGGTGCGGCGCGCGGCGCCCGTGACGGGTGCGGGCTTGGGGACGGGCGCGCTCGCCCCGTACGGCGCGAGACCCACGTCGGCCGGGTGGTCGCGCAACAGCAGCCACACGAACGGGACGACGGCGAGCGCGGCCAGGGCGACCGTGATGGCGGCCGGGCGCCAGCCGTGGGCCTCGACCATCCAGGAGAGCAGCGGCAGGAAGATCAGCTGGCCGGAGGCGGAGGCCGCCGTGAGGATGCCGGTGACCAGGCCCCGGCGTGCGGTGAACCAGCGGTTGGTGACGGTCGCGGCGAACGCGAGCGCCATCGAACCGCTACCCAGGCCCACCAACATGCCCCAGCAGAGCATGAGTTGCCAGGCCGCATCCATGAACACGGTGAGCCCGGAGCCCACCGCGATCACGGTCAGGGCGACCGCGACGACCTTGCGGATGCCGAAGCGGTCCATCAGGGCGGCGGCGAAGGGAGCGGTCAGTCCGTACAGGGCGAGGTTCACGGAGACCGCGGCGCCGATCGTGCCGCGCGACCAGTGGAACTCCTGGTGCAGGGGGTCGATGAGCAGTCCGGGCAGGGAGCGGAAGGCCGCGGCTCCGATGATCGTGACGAAGGCGACGGCCGCGACGAACCACGCGCGGTGGATCCGGGGCTCGGCCTCGTGGGGCGGCGCGGGGACGACCTGGAGGTCGTCGGTTGTCTGGGTCACGTCATTCAGCGTCGCCGTACGGGCGGTTCCGTACGAGTGGCCCGAGGGTCACCCTTCGCAGGGATCGGGCCACGCCGCGGGCCACGCCGCCCGCTCGGCCCCGGGCGGCTCCCGCACCACGGTTCCGGGTGACCAGGCGCGGGGCGCGAGCGGGTGCGGGGTCAGCTCTTCGACGCGTACGCCACGAAGTCCGCCCAGGCGGCTGGGGCGAGCGCGAGCTGGGGGCCACGGATGGTCTTGGAGTCGCGGATGTTGACGATGCCGGGGGCGACCGCGATCTCGACACAGGAGTCGCCCTCGCTGCTGCTGCTGTAGCTGGACTTGAACCACACGAGTGCGGAGGCGTCCCGAGTGGTGGGGGTGCCGATCATGCTTCTCCAAGCGTCCGGTCGGTAGCGGCACTTGACTCTCTCGGTGCGACCAAGGGAAGGGTCATCTCTTCGACGCGTACGCCACGAAGTCCGTCCACGCTACCGAGGCGAGCGTCAGCTGTGGCCCCCCTATGTTCTTGGAGTCGCGGACGTACACCATGCCGGGGGCGGCGGCGACCTCGATGCAGTCGTTGCCGTCACCGCTGCTGCTGTAGCTGCTCTTGAACCACACCAGTGCGGAGGCGTCCCGGGGGACGGGGGTGCCGATCATGTTTCTCCAAGCATCTGTTCGATGAAGGCCCGTGACTCTCGCGGCGCGAGCGCGTGGGCCCGGATCATTCCGTAGCGCAGTTCCAGGATCCTGAGCTGCTTCGGATCGGACACGGGTCGGCCGTTGAACGCCCCCTCGGTACGCCCCACAGCTGTACCGTCCGGAAATTTAAGCACCTCGATCAGCCCACCTGTGCCGAAATGGTCTTCGGATTCTGTCGGCATCACCTGGATCGTCACGTTCCGCAACTTCCCCAGTTCCAGGAGCCATTCGAGCTGCTGACGCCAAACCATTCTGCCTCCAACCGGACGGCGGAGCGTTACCTCTTCCTGAACAAAGCCGAGAGTCGGCGCCGGCGACCTCTCGAAGATCGAACGTCGAGCCAGCCGCGCGGCCACCGAGCGCTCCGTCTCCTCGTCCGAGTAGGCGGGAAGCCACGCCTCGAAAAGCGTCCGCATGTGACCCTCGGTCTGCAAAAGACCATGGATGTTGTGGCCTCGCCACGAAGTGGCTGCGCACCTGGGGCCTGCCTCCCGGCGCCATCGACACCGCCCCACACCTCGTCGCCGAGCTCGCCGCCAACGCCGCGACCCACGGGCGGCTTCCCGGCCGAGACATCCGGCTCGCCCTCCGCGCCACCACCGACGTGCTCCGCATCGAGGTGACGGACACCCGCGGCGGCGACCTCCCCCGGCGCCGGTCCCCGGCCCCGGACTCCGTCTCGGGACGCGGGCTGGTCCTCGTGGAGGCGTTCGCCGACCGCTGGGGCGTGGAGCTCGGCCCCGTCCCCCGAAAGACCGTCTGGGCCGAACTCGACCTGCACCCCCGCGCATGACCGACACCGCCGGAGCACGGCGGCGGTCCGCGCGGCCCGGTTTCAGATGCGCCGCAGTCCGCTGATCGCCGGCACGGCGAGGAGGACCGCGACCGCCACCACATTGAGGCCGGCGCCCACGAGCAGTACCTTCTCCGCTCCCACCGCCTCGGCGACCGGGCCCGCAAGCGCGCGGCCCGCCGCCAGCATCAGCAGGGATCCGGCGACGTCATAGGCGTGCAGCCGGTTCAGCGCCTCCGGCGGCACCTGCGTCTGGACGGTCGTGGACCACATCACGAGCCAGAACGCGAAGGCCGCCCCGACCGTGAACTGGCCGACGCCCAGAACCGCCACAGGCAGGTCGAGCCCGAGCGAGAGGAGCGCGACGGAGACGCCGAGGAGGGCGAGTGCTCCCGCTGCGAGCGGCCGGGCGGGGCGCAGTCGCAGGGCCAGCAGACCGCCAAGCACGCTGCCCGCGCCGTTGACCGCCATGAGCGCGCCGTACGTTCCCGCGCCGTGGCCCTCGGTGACGAGGACGGCGGTGAGTGGGGTGGCCGGGCCGAGCACGGTCAGGCCGTACACCGTCCAGACGGTGATGACGCCCCACAGCCAGCTACGCGCCCTGAACTCCCGCCATCCGCCTGCCAGTTCGGCGAAAAAGCCGCCGCGTGGCGTGCCGGCGGGGTCGCTCGCGCCGAGCCGGAGCAGGAAGAGGCAGACGCCGCTGACCCCGAAGGTCGCGGCGTTCACGGCGAAGACCGCGCCCGCGCCCCACAGGCCCGCGACCACGCCGGCGAAGGCGGGGCCCGCCATGGCCATGAGGGCCTCGGAGACGCCGAGGACGGCGTTGGCGCGCTGCACGTCGGAGGCGATGCGCGGCACCGTGGAGGCGACGCCGGGCTGGAAGAGGGCCGCGCCGACGCCGGAGAGCGCGCTCAGGGCGTATACTTCCCCCAGCGGCGGGCCGCTGTCGAGCACCATGAAGGACACGGCGAGCACGCTCGCGCCGACGAGCCGCAGGGCGTCCGCGATCACCATCATGCGGCGCGGTGTGAAGCGGTCGGCGAGCACCCCGCCGAACAGGACGAGCGCGGCGAACGGCCCCATCCACGCGCCGAGCGCATAGCCGACGGAGGAGGCGGGGCGGCCCGCGCCGAGCAGGCCCGCGGTGAGCGCGACGGGAACCATGCCGTCGCCGAAGAGGGCGACCGTGCGAGCCGTGAAGAACAGCCTGAACCGGTGGTTCCACAGCGGCTGCCCGGCGGGCGGCGCCGGAGACGGGCCGGGCGGGGGCGGCTCGTGCCCCGCCGGTGTCGTCGCTTCGGGAATGTCCTGCGCGCATGCGGACTTGTCTGTCACAAGACGGTAGGTGTACCAGGTGCTGGTCTATACCACCACCGCATATCGGGAGGGCATGGCGATGGATACGGGCCGTGGCGGTGACGGCGTGCCCGAGGGCGCCCGGCCGCACCGCGTCGTCGTGCTCGCGCTCGACGGGTTGCTCCCCTTCGAACTGGGCATACCGCACCGGATCTTCGGCCGCGCGAAGGACCCGGCGGGCGGTCCGCTGTACGAGGTGGTCACCTGCTCGGTGCGGCCGCCCGGACCGGTGCGTACCGACGCGGACTTCTCGATCCTCGTGGAGAACGGCCCCGAGGCGCTGGCCACCGCCGACACGGTCGTCGTCCCCGCGTCCTACGAACTCGGGCCGGTCTTCGAGGAGGGTGTCCTCACCCCCGAACTGGCCGCCGCCCTCGCCTTCGTACGCCCCGGCACCCGCATGGTGGCGATCTGCACCGGCGGCTACGTCCTCGCGGCGGCCGGGCTGCTCGACGGGCGGCCCGCCGCCACGCACTGGGCCTCCGCCGAACACTTCCAGCGGCTCTTCCCGGCGGTGGACGTCGACCCGGAGGTGCTGTTCATCGACGACGGCTCCGTGCTGACCTCGGCGGGGGTGGCCGCCGGAATCGACCTGTGCCTGCACATCGTGCGGCGCGACCACGGCTCGGCCGTCGCCAACGACGTGTCCCGGCGCACAGTGGTCCCACCGCACCGGGCGGGCGGACAGTCCCAGTTCATCCAACGCCCGGTGCCGGAGCCCCAGTTGGCGACGACGACGGCCGCGCGGGCATGGGCGCTCGGGCGGCTGCACGAGCCGATCCAGCTGCGCGACATGGCCGAGCAGGAGGCGATGTCGGTCCGCACCTTCACGCGGCGCTTCCGCGAGGAGGTCGGTCTGAGCCCCGGCCAGTGGCTCACCCAGCAGCGCGTGGAACACGCCCGCCAGCTGCTCGAATCGACCGACCTCTCGGTGGACGCGATCGCGCGCGCGGCGGGCTTCGGCACGGCGACGTCCCTGCGCCAGCACCTCCAGGCAGCCCTGGGGGTCCCGCCGACCGCGTACCGCCGCACCTTCCGCGCCGGGACGGCGAGCTGACCCCGCCGCCCTACCGCCCCGCCTCCCGCCTCCCCCTGCCTCCCCGTCGGCGGGCTAGAAGGTCAGCACCCCGCGCGCCACCCGCCCCTCGTGCAGATCCTCCGCCGCCTTCGCGAAGTCCTCGACGGGGTACGTCCTGGTGACGAGTTCGTCGAGGAGCAGGGCCCCCGTGCGGTACAGCTCGCAGTAGCGCGGGATGTCGTACTGCGGACGTGAACTCCCGTACCGGCAGCCGAGGATGGACTTGTCGAGGAAGAGCGCGGCGGGCAGGAAGGACGCCTCCACCGTGGGGGCGGTCATGCCGAGCAGGATCGCCTGGCCGTGCCGGTCCAGGAGGTCGATCGCGGCGCGCACCAGGGCCGGGTGGCCCACGCATTCGAAGGCGTGGTCGGCGCCGCCGGGCAGGATCTCGCGTACGCCGTCGGACGAGGCCAGGAAGTGGGTCGCGCCGAACTGGCGGGCCAGCGGTTCCTTCGCCGGGTTGGTGTCCACGGCGACGATCACCGACGCGCCCGCGATCCGCGCACCCTGGATGACGTTGAGCCCTATCCCGCCCGTGCCGATGACGACGACGCTCTCACCGATGGCCACCTTGGCCCGGTTGAGGACCGCGCCGACACCGGTCAGGACCCCGCAGCCGATGAGCGCGGCCGAGGTGAGCGGCACGTCCTGGGGGATCCGTACCGCCTGCACGGCCTTCACCACCGTACGTTCCGCGAAGGCCGAGTTGGAGGCGAACTGGTAGACGGGCTCACCCGCGCGCGAGAAGGGGCGGCCCGGCATGCCGATCGCCTTGCGGCACATGGTGGGCCGGCCCCGGTCGCACTCGGCGCACGCGCCGCAGTTGGCGAGCGTGGACAGCGCCACGTGGTCGCCCGGCGCGACATGGGTGACGCCGGAGCCCACCGCCTGCACCACGCCCGCGCCCTCGTGCCCGAGGACCACCGGCACGGGGAAGGGGATCGTGCCGTCGATGACCGACAGGTCCGAATGGCACAGGCCCGCGGCCGCGACCGCCACCAGCACCTCCCCCGGCCCCGGGTCCCGTATCTCCAGGTCGTCGACGACCTGACTCTGCTCTCCGTCGAACAGGACACCTCTCACGGAACACGGACCTCCCTGGGCAGGCCGAGCACCCGCTCGGCGATGATGGTGCGCTGGATCTCGTCCGAGCCGCCGTAGATCGTGTCGGCCCTGGTGAACAGGAACAGGTGCTGGAGCGCATCGAGGGCGTACGGTGCCGACGCGTTCCAGTCACCGGGCGCCACGGTCGCCGCGGCTCCCCGTACGGCCATCGCCAGCTCTCCGAGCCTGCGGTGCCAGCCGCCCCACAGCAGCTTGGCCACGCTCGGCGCACCCGGGTCGTCCGCGCTGCCGAGGGTGCGCAGGGCGTTCCAGCGCATGACCTTCAACTCGGCCCACTGGGCGGTGAGGCGGCCGCGGAGGGCGGGGTCCAGGGGGGTGGCGACCGCAAGCGCGATCACTCGCTCCAACTCGGCGGCGAATCCGACCTGTTGGGCGAGGGTGGAGACCCCGCGTTCCAGGGCGAGCAGACTCATGGCGACCTGCCAGCCGTTGCCCTCGCCGCCCACCAGGTGCTCCGCGCGCGCCTCGGCACCGTCGAAGAAGACCTCGTTGAACTCGCTGGTCCCCGTCATCTGCCGGATCGGCCGGACGTCGATCCTGCCCGGCTGGTCCATCGGCAGGAGGAGGAAGGAGAGGCCGTGGTGACGCCGCGATCCCTCCTCGGTGCGGGCGAGCACGAAGCACCAGTCGGCCTCGTGGGCCAGGGAGGTCCAGATCTTCTGACCGGTGACGCGGTAGGTGTCGCCGTCGCGGCGGGCGGCCGTGCGGATGCCGGCGAGGTCGGAGCCGGCGCCGGGTTCGCTGTAGCCCTGGCACCACAGCTCCTCGCCGCGGGCGATCGGGGGCAGGAAGCGGGACTTCTGGGCGGGGGTGCCGTGGGTGAGGAGGGTGGGGGCGAGGAGGTTTTCGCCGATGTGGCCGGTGCGGGGGGGTGCGGTGGCGCGGGTGTATTCCTCGGCCCAGACGACCTGTTGGGTGAGGGTGGCTGTGCGGTTGCCGTACGTGGCCTCGGGCCACCCCAGGCCGATCCAGCCGGCCTTGCCCAACTCGGCTTCCCAGTCCGGTGGTCGGCCCTTGAGGTGCTGGGTGAGCCAGGCTCGTGCCTCCTGCCGGAAGGCGGTGTCGTCGGCGCCGAACCCGAACTCCACGCCGGTCTCCTCTCTGCGCAGTTCCCCGCGCCCCTTGACCCGCTGGTGCCTGCGGCGATGCTGGCTGCCGCGCCTCTTGACCCGCCTTCGTCTGCGGACCGTGCCCGCGTCTCGCGCAGTTCCCCGCGCCCCCAACTACTCGATCCCGGGCAGCATGCGCATCCCCAGCCCGTCATGGGGGCCCCTGGCCCTTGAGGCCTTGGGGGAGATTGAGGACGAGCGCCCTCAAGGCGCGAACGAGGTCTGGGGCAGAGCCCCAGGGAGCCGCACTCTCGAGTAGCTGCACGAGCCGGCTGGACCTACGCGTTGGGGCGGGCCTGGATGGATGCCGCCTTGGCCATTGCTTCCAGGTGGGCCAGGAGCGGCATGGGGTCCACCCCCACCGTCCCGGGGAGGAAGTCCGCGATGCGTTCCGGGGTCCACGCCCCCTCCGCGTACCCCGCACGGAGCTCCCGCGGCTGGGCCCACACCGCGATCTTGGGCCCGGCGATCGTGTACACCTGCCCGGTGATCCCCTCGTCCCGGGCCCGCGAGGACAGCAGGTACACCACCAGCGCCGCCACGTCCTCGGGTGACCCGATCTCCTTCAGCTCCATCGGCACGTTCGCGGACATCCGGGTGCGGGCGACCGGGGCGACCGCGTTGGCCGTCACGCCGTACTTGTGCAGGCCGAGCGCCGCGCTGCGCACCAGCGAGATGATGCCGCCCTTCGCCGCGCTGTAGTTGGCCTGGGCGACACTGCCCTGGTGGTTGCCGCTGGTGAAGCCGATCAGCGTGCCCGAGCCCTGCTTGCGCATGACCGCGGAGGCCGCACGGAACACGGTGAACGTCCCCTTCAGATGCGTGGCGACGACCGGGTCCCACTCCTCCTCGCCCATGTTGAACAGCATGCGTTCGCGCAGGATGCCGGCGACGCACACCACCCCGTCGATCCGCCCGTACTGGGCGAGCGCCGTGTCCACGATGCGCTGGCCGCCCGCCATCGTCGAGATGTCGTCGGCGACGGCCACCGCGTCGCCGCCCGCCGCGACGATCTCCTTCACGACCGCCTCGGCGACCTCGCTGCTCGGCTCGCCGCCCTCGACCGAGACCCCGTAGTCGTTGACGACGACCCTCGCGCCCTCGGCGGCCGCGGCGAGTGCGACGGCGCGGCCGATGCCCCGGCCGGCCCCCGTCACAGCGATGACCCTGCCTGCCAAGAAGTTCCCCACGTCCGGCCCCTTCCCGCGGTTTCTGACGGACCGTTAGATTCTATGACCCGTCAGATGCTTCACCACAAGCCCCCGGGAGGGACGGGTATGTCACTGCCGCCCGAGTTCCACGAAGTCGCCAAACGCGTGAACAACTGGGGCCGTTGGGGGTCCGACGACGAGCGGGGCACCCTCAACCTCATCACCGACGAGGTGGTCAGGCAGGCGGCCGGCCACGTCCGCACGGGCCGCCGCGTCCCCCTCGCGCTGCCGCTCCAGCAGGACGGCGTACAGACCGGTGTGATCCCGGGCCGGGTCAATCCGCTGCACACCATGGTCCAGATCAACCAGGAGCTCTTCGGTCCCGGCACCATCGCGTGCAGCGACGACGCGGTGACCTTCGGGCTTCAGGCGGCCACCCACTGGGACGCGCTGACCCACGTCTCGCACTCGGGGAAGATCTACAACGGCCGGCCCGCCGCCACCATCACCGCGCACGGGGGCGCCGAGTTCAGCGGCATCGACAAGCCGCGCCACGTGGTCTCGCGCGGTGTGCTCCTCGACGTGGCCCGCGCCAAGGGCCTCGACCGGCTTGGAGGCGGCCACGCGGTCACCCCGGAGGACCTGGCCGAGGCCGAGGAGTTCGCGGGGGTCACCGTGCGCGCCGGGGACGTCGTCCTCGTACGGACGGGGCAGATCCAGGTGTATCTGGCCGGGGACAGGCACGGCTACGGGTACCCCTCGCCCGGGCTCTCCGTGCGGACGCCCGAGTGGTTCCACGCGCGGGACGTCGCGGCGGTCGCCAACGACACCCTCACCTTCGAGATCTTCCCGCCGGAGATCGAGGACCTGTGGCTGCCGGTGCACGCGCTCGACCTGGTCGAGATGGGCATGCTCCAAGGCCAGAACTGGAACCTGGAGGAGCTGTCGACGGCGTGCGCGGAGGAATCGCGGTACGCGTTCTGGCTGACCGCGATGCCCGAGCCGTTCGTCGGGGGCGTGGGCACCCCCGTCGCCCCCGTGGCCGTCCTGTAACGGGCGGGGGTCTCACGGGGGGCGCCCTCGCGGGCAGGGGATGGGCGGAGGCCCGCGCGGGCGGGGCCCTGGCGGAGGCCCCTCGCGGGTGGCGGCGCCGCGTGCGCGCCCCGAGCACGGCACCGTCGCCGCCACCCCGGCAGCGGCGTGCCCGCTCCGCTCCCCCTGACCCCGGGGGGAGCGTCGCCCTGGTGAAGCCGACGCCGCGCCACGACCCGCACTCGCCGAGGCAGTGCAGTGTCCTCGGCGTCCCCTCGCGACGAATCGCTCATCCCAGGGTGATCAGGACGCCACCACCCGTCAACACCCACTCAATCTTTTGGGAGTTATGCCCTATTTGTGACAGCGCGTGGGGGCACATATGTCGCACTCTCGCACGCTCCGTCCACGCGCCCCGGATGCTCCTTGAGCCCCGAGTGACCCAAAAGCTCCGGCCCCGGCGGCAGACCGGGCGAGCCGCGGTCCACCTCGCACCAGATGGCCTTGCCGCCCGCCTCGGCCCGCCAGCCCCAGCGGTCGGCGAGGCCGTCGACGAGTTCGAGGCCGCGGCCGTTGGTGTCGTCGCCCTGTGCGTGGCGCGGCACGGGCGGCCGGCAGCTGGCGTCGGCCACCTCGACGCGGACGGTGCCGCCCTCGGCCGGCTCGAGCAGCATCCGCAGGACCGCCGGACAGCCCGTGTGCACCACGGCGTTGGTGACGAGCTCCGAGATCAGCAGGATCAACGTCTCGGCGACCGGCTCATCGAGCCCTATTCCGGAGCCCGCCAGCCGTGAGCGGGCCCACCTGCGGGCCCGGCCCACCTCGGCGGGATCGGGACCGACCTCCAACTGAACCTGAAGCACCTGCACCGTTCACACCATCCGAACCGGCGGACACATCGCCTCGCGCCTCACAGGGACCACCATCGGGGTCACGGAACGTGATTCCCGTGAGAGACAGCATGGTTGACGTACAGTCACCGCAACAAGCGCTTCGGGCATATTCCAGCGCGAAGGAGTATGCGTGGTGCATACTGTGCGGCTCACTTTGCGGGAAACCGAACGGGAGCGCGTACGACGCCCCCGTGCGGGGCGGGCGGCGTGCGTTCCCCGGCCCGGAGCCGCCGCATTGGCAACACCGGGAGGACCGCGCCACACCACCACTCGCATCCCACGGAGAGTACCGGAGAGCGCCGCCGACTCCGGCTCGTGACGGGTACGCCGGGCCGCCATTGTCCACGCATCGTGACCGTCCCGCCGCGGGGAGCACACCTCGCCGAACGCCCCGCGCGGCGCCGCCGAACGCAGCCTGGCGGCCTACAGCGCCGCGGCCAGGACCTCCGCCGCCTCGTCGGCGGACTGCCACTGCTCGGCGCGCACCCAGGCCCGCTTGAGGTGCAGATGCACATCGGCTTCCCAGGTGAAGCCCATGCCGCCGTGGATCTGGAGGCAGTCGCGCGCGCCGCGCACGGCCGCGTCGTCGGCGAGGAGTTTGGCCCCGGCGATCTCGTCGGGGTCCGCCGTGACGGCCGCCGCGTACACCGCGGCGCGGGCCACTTCGGTCCGTACGAGCATGTCGGCGCAGAGGTGTTTGACGGCCTGGAACGCGCCGATCGGCTGCCCGAACTGCTGGCGCTGCTTGGCGTGTTGGACGGCGAGATCGAGCGTGCGCGACGCGCTGCCGAGCTGTTCCGCCGCGGCGAGCAGCGCCGCTTCGGGCACGTACGTACGGGTTCCGCGCGTACGGTGCAGTGGCGTCAGCGGGTCGACGGAGCGCAGCGGGACGGCACCCTCGGCGTCCCCCTGGACATGGTCGGCCTCCGCGAGCCAGCCGACGAGCGGGCCGTCCACCCGGGTCACCACCGCCTCGCCGCCGGCCGCGCCCGGTACGGTGCCGGCCGCCAGGTGGGTGGCGACCAGCGGGCCCGGCAGCAGCGCCCGCCCCGCCTCCTCGAACACGAGCACCGCCTCGGGGAGCCCGAGGCCGACACCGCCCGCGCTCTCGGGCAGCCGCAGCGCGAAGAACCCGGCGTCCCCGAGCGCCCGCCACAGCGAACGGTCGAGCTCGGGTCGCTCCACGGCCGCGCGCAGCGCCTCCCGGTCGAAGCGCGCATCGAGTAGCTCGCGCATGCCGGATCGCAACGCTACCTGGTCCTTGGTGAGTTGGAAGTCCATCAGCGCCCCTTGGGCAGGCCGAGGATGCGCTCGGCGACGATGTTCGCCTGGATCTGCGAGGTGCCGGCGGCGATGGTGTAGGAGAGCGAGGAGAGCCGGTCCAGGGTCCAGTCGTGGCCGAGGTCGAGCGATTCGGGGCCAAGGACACGGGCGGCGGTGTCGTACAGCGCCTGCCGTGCGTGCGAATAGCGGAGCTTGAAGACGGAGCCGCCGACGCCCGGCACCCCGCTGCCGCGCTGCGACGCGCTGACATTCCACTGGGTGAGCCGCCACAGCGCCGTGAACTCGGCGTTCAGGACGCCCAGTTGGCGCCGGAGTGCCGTGTCGTCCCAGCTGCCGTTGCGTCGCGCGGTATCGGCGAGCGCGGCGAGCGTTCTGCGGCAGGCGACCACCTCTCCCACGAAGGCCGTCCCGCGTTCGAAGGAGAGCGTCACCATGGTGACCCGCCAGCCGTCGTTCTCGGCGCCGACCCGGTTGGCGACGGGGATCCGTACCCCGTCGAGGAACATCTCGGCGAACTCCGCCGACCCTGCGAGGGTGCGCAGCGGGCGGACCGTGATGCCGGGCGCGTCCATCGGCATCGCGAGCCAGGTGATGCCCCGGTGTTTGGGTACGCCCTCGCCGACGGGTCCGGTGCGTACCAACAGCTCGCACCAGTCGGCGACTTCGGCGTGCGAGGTCCAGATCTTGGAGCCCGTCACGACGTAGTCGTCGCCGTCGCGGACCGCGCGGGTGCGCAGGGCCGCGAGGTCGGATCCGGCGTCGGGTTCGCTGAAGCCCTGGCACCAGATCTCGTCGCCGCGCAGCACCGGCGGCAGCCAGCGGGCCCGCTGTGCGGGGGTGCCCTCGGCGGCGATGGTCGGCCCGGCGTGCAGCAGGCCGACGAAGTTGGCGCCCACGTAGGGGGCGCCCGCCTTCTCGGTCTCCTCCAGGTAGATGAGGTGCTGGGTCGGGGTGGCGCCCCGGCCGCCTGCCGACTCGGGCCAGTGCAGCCCCGCATACCCGGCGTCGTACAGCATCCGCTGCCAGGCCGTGTCGTACGCGCGCCGCGCCGGCCAGTCCAACGGGTCGGGCCGGGGCGGTAGTTGGGGCAGTGCGCTCTTCAGCCAGGTGCGCAGACCGGCACGGAAGGCCTCTTCCTCCTCGGTGCAGGTGAGGTCCATCAGCGGGCGCGGTCCCGCCCGGCGCCGGCCAGGGGCAGCCGGACGGCGAGGAGAGGGGCCGGTTCGATCACCTGGTCGTGGGCGCCGGCGATCCGATGCAGTTCGGTCATGAGGTCTCCTTCATGCACCTGATGGTCCGTCAGATTGCAGGCTAGCTGCGCACATCTGGACCGGCAAGGAGTGGGGGCCTACGCTCTCCGGCATATCTGATGGGTCGTCAGTTGGGGGTTCGGCATGACCGGCACCGCACACGCACTGGGCTCCTCGCAGACGCTCTGGGAGCTGATCGAGCGTCGCGCCGCGCTCACCCCGGACCGCCCGGTTCTGCTCCAGGGCGACCGCGCCCTCACCTTCGGCGCCCTGCGCGAGCGGTGCGAGCGGGTCGCGGCGGGCCTGTACGGCCTGGGGGTGCGACCCGGAAGCGTGGTCGCCTGGCAGCTGCCGACCCGCATCGAGACGGCGATCCTGTCGTTCGCACTCGCCCGGCTGGGCGCGGTCCAGTCCCCGGTGATCCCGTACTACCGCGACCGCGAGGTCGGCTTCGCGCTCCGCGCGTCCAAGGCGGAGTTCTTCGCGGTGCCGGGCGTATGGCGCGGCTTCGACCACACCGCGATGGCACACCGGCTCGGCGCGCGCGGCGTCTTCGACGCGTACGGCCAACTCCCGGACGGGGAACCGGATGTGCTGCCGCCGCCGCCGCGGGACGGCACCTGCGTGCGCTGGATCTACTGGACCTCGGGCACGACCTCCGACCCCAAGGGCGTGCTGCACACCGACCGTTCACTGATCGCGGGTGGCTCGTGCCTCGCCCACGCGCTGCACCTGTCGGACGCCGACGTGGGCTCCATGGCCTTCCCGTTCGCCCACATCGCCGGCCCCGACTACACGGTGATGCTGCTGCTCTACGGCTTCCCTGCCGTGATGTTCGAACACTTCGCGCTGCCGGACGCGCTCCCCGAGTACCGGCGCCACGGTGTGACGGTCGCCGGCGGCTCCACCGCGTTCTACTCGATGTTCCTCGCCGAACAGCGCAAACGGCCCGGCGAGAGGGTCATCCCCACGCTGCGGCTGCTCGCCGGGGGCGGCGCGCCGAAACCGCCCGAGATCTACCACGCGGTCGTACGCGAGATGGGCGTACAGCTCACCCACGGGTACGGGATGACGGAGGTCCCGATGATCACGATGGGCGCCCCCGACGACACCGCCGACCACCTCGCCACCACCGAGGGCTGCCCCCCGCCCGGCATGGAGATCCGCATCACCGACGCATCGGGCGCGCCGCTGCCGTACGGGGTGGACGGCGAAGTACGGCTGCGCGGCGAGGCGGTGTGCCGGGGCTATCTCGACCCGGCGCAGTCCCGGGGCGTCTTCGACGACGACGGGTTCCTGATCACCGGCGACATGGGGCACCTGCGGGAGTCCGGGCACCTCGTCCTCACCGGGCGGATCAAGGACATCATCATCCGCAAGGGCGAGAACATCTCCGCGAAGGAGATCGAGGACCTGCTGCACACCCACCCGGACGTGGCGGACTCCGCCGTGATCGGACTGCCCGACGCCGAGCGGGGCGAGTTGGTCTGCGCGGTCGTCGAACAACCGCCTGGCGCAGGCGAGTTGACGCTGGCCGGTATCAGCGCACATCTGCGGGCCCAGGGGTTGTCGGTGCACAAGGTGCCCGAGCGGCTCGAAGTGGTGGAGGCGCTGCCGAGGAACGAGACACTGCGGAAGGTGTTGAAATACACGTTGCGGGAGCGGTTCGGCGGGGCATGACCCTGGGGCCCGCCATCCCCCGATGGCGGTCCCGCTCTCCCCCAAGGACGGATTGATGGAACTCACCCGCAGACACCTCATACTGGGCGCCGCCGCGATCTCCACCACCGCGCTCCTGCCGGGCCCCGCCCGCGCCGCCGTACGGCCCCTCGGGAGCGCCGACCCGGCCAACTGGATGGGCGGGCTTCCCGACAGCCGCTCCCTGCTGCGCATGACGATCCCCGGCACCCACGACTCCTGCTGCACCAACCCGAACAACGGCACCGAGTGGTCGCACACCCAGAACTGGGGCCTCACCCAGCAGTTGCAGCAGGGCATCCGCTTCTTCGACATCCGCGCCAACGGGCTCCAGGACCACCTGAACGACGCGTTCGGGATCTACCACGGCGCCTTCTACCAGGGCATGACGTTCGGCGACGTCCTCGTCCAGAGCAGCGCCTTCCTCGACAGCCACCCCGGCGAAACCCTCCTGATGCGGCTCAAACAGGAGGGCGGGACCAAGAACGACGTCGGCACCAACTTCAAGAACGTGCTCGACGTGTACCTCGACCAGAAGGGCTGGCGCTCCCGGTTCCTCTCCGACCGGGTGCCCACGCTCGGCGAGGCGCGCGGGAAGATCGTCCTCATCGCGCAGTTCGACAACGACTGGCCGGTGCTCCAGTGGCCCGGCGGCGACAACGACTTCCTCTCCAACCAGTACATCAAGCTCCAGGACGTCTACCAGGGCCTGTCCTGGCCGTCGAAGAAGACCGCCAAGGTCACCCAGCAGTTCGACAACGCCTTCTACGACCAGGACTCCGCGCAGCTCTACATCAACTTCACCAGCTACGCGGGCGGCGGCTGGCCCAAGGTCAACGCCGACGCGATCATGCCGGGCGTGCAGAGCTATCTGAACGCGCGCGTGAGCGAGCCGACCCATCTGGGCGTCGTCCCGATGGACTTCCCCGACTTCCACTCGGACACGCTGCGCACCCTGATCGACTGGAACTGGCACTGAGCCGCACCGGACGGGTACGGCAGTCGGCCGGGACTTCGAGGACCCGTCCTAGTGTTCCGAGTCAGGGATTCTGTTCAGATATGAGGCGAGGCGTTCGAGGATCTCGTCGGAGGTCTTCGTCCAGACGTACGGCTTCGGGTCTGTGTTCCAGGCTGCGATCCAGTTGCGGATGTCCTTCTCCAGGGCCTGGACGGATCTGTGGACGCCTCGCCGTATCTGCTTGTTGGTGAGCTCGGCGAACCACCGCTCGTCGAGGTTCAGCCAGGACGATGCCTTCGGCGCAGGCCAGGATGATCCGACACCGCAGGGCCCACGCCTGCGGCGTGGAACGGCGCCGCACCCACCCCTCAAGTGCGGCCCTTTCCCCATCCGACAGAGTCAACTCGGCCTTCGGCCGCCCCATCCGCGCCATGAAACAAAACTACACATATACACGGAATTCCCGACTCAGAAGACTAGGGCAGCGTCGTGAAGTAGGCGGCGAAGGCGGCCACCGCGTCCGGCTCCGTGATGCGGCCGTCCGCGTCCTTGTCGAGGGCCGCGGCGACCACGGCCGCGACGCCGGGCGCGACGCCGAACGCCCCCAGCGCGCGCTCGGCGTCGCGCACGGAGACCGTGCCGGCGCCGGCCGTGTCGGCCACCGCGAACGCCGCGTGCAGAAACGGCCGGGCGATCTCGGTGAACCCGCTGGTGCGGTCCCGCAGCCGCTTCAGCGCGCCGCCCACGAACTCCTTGCGCGTCACCCGCTGATCGCCGTCGACATCCGCGATCCCGGCGAGGCCCTGCCACAGCGCCTCGGCGCCGCCGTACAGGGCCTGCCCCTTGTCGCAGCGGGCGGTCGTACCGAACTCGGCGAGCAGGGCCGCCGCCGCGGTCGAGAAGTCCTCCCGGTCGATCCAGCCGTTGCCGTCCTGATCGAAGGAGGCGAACCGGGCCGCGACCCTCCGCTCGTACGCGTCGCTTTCGGGACTTTCGGGACTGTCGATGCTGTCCATACTGGCCATGGCGAGACTGTACGACCGATGGGGCCCGCGCGCCGGGGATACGCCGACGCGTGCCCCGGGCGGGGTGGACGGCCCCCGGCTGGGCGCAGAGCGGTTACGCGGCTGGGCGGAGAGCGGTTACGCGGCTGGGCGGAGAGCGGTTACGCGGCTGGGCGCAGAGCGGTTACGCGGCTGGGCGCAGAGCGGTTACGCGGCTGGGCGCAGAGCGGTTACGCGCACCGGCAGTTCCCCGGCTGCACGCAGAGCAGTTCCCGGCCGCGCGCAACCCGTTACCCGGCTACGCGGAGAGCGGTTCGGCCAGGTCGTCGGAGGCCGTCCCGACATCCCCGTACACCTCGAAGAGACGGCGCACGCCGAGCGCGGCGAGCACCTTGTTCACATGGCTGCCGTCGAGGGCGCCGCGGGCCGGCAGGATCAGCCGCAGCCGGCCCTGGCACGACCGCATCAGACGGCGCGCCGCGATCAGCACGCCCACGCCGCTCGAATCGCAGAACTGCACCCCTGACAGGTCCAGGACCAGATCCCGGCGCCCCTCGGCCACCGCCTCGTGCACCTGGTGCCGCAGTCTCGGCGAGGTGACCAGGTCCAGCTCGCCGCTGACCCGCAGCACCGTCCACGTGCCCTGCTCGGACTCGTCCACTCTCAGCGTCACGCCACCGGTCCCTCTCTGTGCTGCCCTGCCCCCTGGGGCGCGGCTGCCCATGCCGGCCCACGCGAAACACCGCCATTACCACCGGTCGGCCCCGAGGGGGCGCACTTGAGGCAAACCTGCGTGCATTGTCAGCCCGTCGCATTACATTCGTAGGTACGCAGAGACGGGCGCACAGGGGCACACGCGGGGAACGACAGGGTGGGGGAGCCTATGCCGAAGGACGCACCACCTCGGTGGGACCGCCGGATGCAGCAGCGGCTCGCGCGCGGTGAGGCCGCCGCCCTCGGCGAGCTGTACGACCGGTTCGCCTCCCTGGTGCACAGCCTGGCCCACCGGGTGCTCAGCGACGAGGCCGAGGCCGACCGGATCACCCGCGACGTCTTCGGTTACGTGTGGGAGAACCCGGACGCCTACGACCCCAAGCAGGGATCGATGCGCTCCTGGGTCGCCAAGCTCACCCAGCGCCAGGCCGTGCAGCGGCTGCGCCAGTCCTCCGAGGCGGCCTCGCGCGCGGAGAACGGCGGATGCTCGACCGAGGAGCTCGAACTGATGGTGCGGCGCGCCTCCGCGGCCGCCCGCGCCGACTACATCGTGACGTCGATGCCCGCCCCGCTGCGCGCCGCCCTGGAGCTCGCCTACTTCCAGCGCCGCGACTACCGGCAGGCCGCCGCCGACCTCAGCATCACCGAGGACGAGGCCCGCCGGAGGCTGCGGCTCGGCCTGCAACTGCTGTCCTCGGCCACCATCCGGCCGCCCGACGGGGCGGCGCCGCCCGGATACGGACGGGCGCTGTGACGGGGCCCGTGGAGCGGGGCGAGCCGGTGCCCGACGACGAGAACACGCCCCGCATACCGGCGCCGCGCGCCGCGCGCGACGACCTGCCGCGCGACGACCTGCCGGGCGGCGACCTGCCGGGCGGCGACCTGCCGGGCGGCGACCTGCCGGGCGGCGAGCATGCGCCCGGTGACCCCGCGCCCGGCGAGCGCGGCGGTCCCGGCACGTTCGTGCCCGGCCCGCGCGAGAGCGGCCGAGACGTTCCGCCGGAGCACACCGGGCCGCCCCCGGCGCCGCGCCCCGAGCCGGCCACGGCGGAGCCTGCGGACGTGCGGCCGGCCGGGACCGACCCCGCGGGCCCCCGCCCCCTCGCCGGGCCGCCCTCGCACACCGTCCTGAAGTCGCTGCTCGGCGCGTGGGCGCTGGCCGCCTGCTCCACCGAGGAGACCGACGCCGTCGAGGCGCACCTCACCGAGTGCGCGCCCTGCGCGGACGAGGCGCTGCGGCTGCGGGACGCGGTGGGACTGCTCCAGGCCGAGCGCACCCTCGACCTCGACCCGCTGCTGCGCGCCCGCGTCCTGGAGAACTGCCTGGGCCGGCGCCCGGCCCGTATCCCCGTGCCCGCCTGGGCGGCGCCGTACGACGCGGAGGCCGCCCGGCTCGACGCGCTGCTCAACGACTTCGGGGACGCGGAATGGCATGCGCCGGTCCGCCTCACCTGGTTCGAGGACGACCGGCGGGCCGCCCGCAGGACGACGGTGGCCGGTGTCATCGGCCATCTGATGACGGTCGACGCGATGGTGGCGACCGCCCTCGGGCTCGACGAGCCGGTGCCGCTCGACGCCGAGGCCACGGCCGGACCCACCGCGCGCACCGAGGCCCTGTGGCGCGCCGCCCAGTACCCGCTGACCCGTGCGGTCCGCGAGCCGTGGCGCGAGCAGTCCCACTCCCTGATCCGTACGGTGTCCTTCGCGGGCGGCGGCGTGGCCGAACTGGACGCGCCGTACGGGGAGTTCGCGCTGCCGCTCCAGGACGCGATGCTCGACCGGGCCTTCGAGTGCTGGATCCACGCCGGTGACATCGCGGAGGCCGTGGACTACCCCTACGACCCGCCGTCCGGAGCGCATCTGCACGGCATGATCGACCTGGCGGCGCGGATCCTGCCCGCCACGCTGGCCGGCCGGCGCCGGGCGGGGCTCGCCTCGCCGCCGCGCGGGCTCGTCACGGCCGGCTCCCCCGGCCGTTCGCTGCGCCTGGAGATCGAGGGTGTGGGCGGCGGCGACTGGTACATCGCGCTGGACTCGCCCGCCGCCGTCGGTTCGCCCGCGCACGAGGTGGCCCATGTCGCCCTGGACGGCGTGGAGTTCTGCAAGCTGGCCGCCGGCCATGTGTCACCGCAGGAGGCGGCCGTCGGTCAGCTCGGCGACCGCGAGGCCATCAGCGACGTCCTGTTCGCGGCCGCCTCACTGAGCCGCCTGTGACGCCACAGGGCCGACTGTGACACCACAGGGCCACGGGGCCGCCTGTGACGCCACAGTGAACGCGGGCTAGGCGAAGACGACCGTACGCCGCCCGTTGAGCAGGATGCGGTGCTCGGCGTGCCACTTGACCGCCCGCGCGAGCGCCTGGCACTCGACGTCCCGGCCGATCGCGACGAGCTGGGACGGAGTGACGTCGTGCCCGACGCGCTCCACCTCCTGCTCGATGATCGGCCCCTCGTCGAGGTCGGCCGTCACATAGTGCGCGGTCGCGCCGATCAGCTTCACCCCGCGCGCGTGCGCCTGGTGGTAGGGCTTGGCGCCCTTGAAGCTCGGCAGGAACGAGTGGTGGATGTTGATGATCCGGCCGCTGAGCTGCTTGCACAGATCGTCCGAGAGCACCTGCATGTACCGGGCCAGAACCACCAGCTCGACACGCTCCTCGCGCACCAGCTCCACCAGGCGCGCCTCGGCGGCGGCCTTGGTGTCCTTGGTGACCGGGATGTGGTGGAAGGGCACGTTGTAGGAGGCGACGAGTTCGGCGAAGTCGGTGTGGTTGGAGACGACCGCCGCGATCTCGACGGGCAGCGCGCCCGACTGCGAGCGGAACAGCAGGTCGTTCAGGCAGTGCCCGAACTTCGACACCATGAGGACGATCCGCATCCGCTCCTCGGGGCGGTGGATCTGCCAGTCCATCTGGAAGGAGTCGCCGACGGCGGCGAAGCTGGCGCGCAGCTTGTCGACGGTCACCGGGGGCTCGGCCGAGAAGTGGACCCGCATGAAGAAGAGACCGGTGTCGCGGTCCCCGAACTGCTGACTGTCCTCGATGTTGCAGCCCGTGATGAACAGATAGCTCGACACGGCATGCACGATGCCCTGCTTGTCCGGACAGGAGAGCGTGAGGACGTACTGGTCAGTCATCCAGGCAGGATGCCACAAACAGGCGCCCCGCCGGCCCCCGGCCCAGGACCCGGACCCCGCCCGATCGGGATGGGCGGGACACGCCGGACGGGTCAGGCCGAGCGGGTCAGGATGCTCAGCACTTCGAGCGAGCGCGGCGGGGCGTCGGGGTCCTCGCCGTCGCTCCGCGCGAGCCGTACGTGCGCCTCGCGCGCCGCCTGCACGGCCTCCGGCCACGCCTCATGGGCGAGGTAGGCGGAGACCGGGGCGTCCGCGCCGACCTGGTGCATGATCCGCAGCAGCCGCAGCACGGCGAGGTCGACGGCGGCCGCCTCACCCGCGTCGCGGAAGATCGTGCCGACGTATTTCTCGGCCGACCAGTTGTCCAGCCAGGTGTCCTCGACGAGCCGGTACACGGCATCGGTGACGTCCCCGAACCCTTCGCGCCCGGCGAGCCAGGTCTCCTCGTGGAAGACGGGATCGGAGAGCATGTGCAGCGCGGACCGTACGTTCGTACGCCAACGCCACCACGGCATGTCATTCAACGGCATGCCGCCCATGGTGGAGGAGCGACGGCCGCGACGGGAAGAGCCTGCTGAACCTTGCTGCACGTTTGCGATCGTACGGGCCCCGCCGCAGCCGCCCGCGCGGCCCCCGCAATTCACCCGCATCTCACCCTGTGTTGAGGTGTGTTCGCATCTCCGTTACCCAGGGGGCGGAAGTGTGCGGGTCCATGACCGGCTACGGATGGCGGCGCCCCCAGGGCCCCTCGCGCTCGTTCGGCACCACGGCCACGGTGTTCGCCGTGTGGTCGGCGGTCGGCGCCACCCTGCTGTCCGGCTGCGGTGTGCTCCCTGGGATCTCGGGGGGTTCCAGGGAGCCCATCACGGTCATGACCTGGGCGCCCGACGGCAGCTCCGCCACCAACGCCCCCGGCATGCCGGCCATGGCCAAGGCGTTCGCACGCTGGGTGAACGCGGACGGCGGCATCGACGGTCACGAGCTGAAGGTGCTCACCTGCAACGAGCACAACACCGCGACCGGCGCATCGGACTGTGCGCGGCGCGCGGTGAAGGAGAAGGCGGCCGCCGTCGTCGGCTCGTACAGCCAGTACGACAACGCGTTCATCCCGCCCCTGGAAGTGGCAGGCATCCCCTACCTCGGCGGATACGGCATATCCGACCGGGAGTTCACCAGCGCGCTCTCCTACCCGGTCAACGGCGGCCAGGCCGCCCTCATCGCGGGCAGCGGCCAGGAGCTCGCCGCCGCCTGCGACCAGGTCTCGCTGGTACGCCCCGACACGCTCGCCGGTGATGTGCTGCCGATGCTGCTCGACGCCGGGCTCGCCTCCGCGCGGCACAAGCCGGCCGCGGACATCCGTACCGCCGAGGACGCCGGCGACTACACCGACGAGGCCCGGCGTGCACTCGAACAGGCCGGGGCGGACCCGGCGGGGAGCGAGAGCGGTACGGGCAGCGGGAGCGAGAGCGGCACGGGGAGCGGTACGGGGAGCCAGAGCGGTACGGGGAGCGGCGCCGGCGGGGGCCGTAAGGGGGCCGGGCAGAAGGCGGCCGGGCAGAAGGCGGCCGGCAAGGGCTGTGTGACGGCGGTGCTCGGCGACCGCACGGAGACGTTCTTCGACTCCTTCCGGCGCGTGGCGAGCGACCCGCGGAAGGTGCGGGTCGCCTCCGTCATCGGCTCGGTCAACCAGCCGCTCCTGGACCGCACCGGCGGCGCGGACGGCCCCTTCGAGGGGGCGTACGTCACCGGCTGGTACCCGGAGTCCGACGATCCGCGGTGGGAGCCGATGAAGCGGGTCATCCGCGAGCACGCCTTCGGGGACGACGCGATCGACGCCGCCGACTCCGGGGTGCAGACAACCTGGATCGCCTACACCGCCCTGAAGAAGCTCGTCGAATCCCTCCACCAGGACTCGGTCCGCGCCGTCGATCTGGTGCGCGCGCTCAACAAGGGCGTCACCGTGGACACCGGCGGCCTCACGCCCGTACTGCGCTGGCGCTTCGAGGACATGCTCGCCGCGGCGGACTTCCCGCGCATCGTCAACCGCCAGGTCACCTTCCAGACGGTGCGCAACGGGCGGCTCGTCGCCCTCAAGAAGGGCTTCACCGACGTGAGTTCGACGATGGAGGCGTCCGCCGCCAACGGCTGACCCCGGCGCGCGAGGCGCCGGAGCCCGGCCCGTCCGGGCCTACAGCTGTGTCGCCGCGCGCTTGGTCAGGTCGTACTTCGCGGCGATCACGTTCCACAGGGCCGAAGCCTCCTGCTTCGACTTCGTCGCCTCGCCGCTCGCCTTGTCGCCCTGCCCGGCGTCCTTGGTGCGCTTGGCGTGGCCGTCCTTGCAGTTCTTGCCCTTGTCGGCGGCGACGGCGTCGGACCACGCCGCGTAGTGGTTGTCGGCGGAGGCCGACGACTGCCAGGCCTTGGTGAGCGCAGCGGAGAGCCGGTCGTGGTTGGGCAGCTTGTCGAGGGAGAGCGCGCCCAGTCTGGTCACCAGGTCGCCGCGCTGCTTGGCGGCGGAGCGCAGCGCGGGGGACGCCTGGTCGAGCTTGTCGCAGCTGCGGATCTCGGCGACCGCGCCGATCACCGCGTCGCGGCTGCTGCCACTGTCGGCGAGCACCTTGTCGAGCGCCTGCGCCTGCGCCTGGGCGGGATCGGCGTCGCTCTTGGTGTCGCCGGAGCTTTGGGTGACGGGCGAGCTGACGCCCGCGGGCTGCTTGTCGTCCTTCGACGCGCCGTCGTCACCGCCGCTCAGGAGGGCGCCCGCGCCGAGCCCGATGGCCGCGCACCCGACGACGACGGCGGCGATGAGCCCGACCGGTGACTTGCGCCGCCGCGGCTCCGGCTCGTACGCCGACTGCTGCCCCGGCGGACCCTGGTGCGGGGGCTGCGCGGCGAACTGCGGCGGAGGCTGGAACCGTCCGGCCGCGGTCGCCGGCCCCTGCTGGGGCGCCGGCTGCTGCCGGTTGAGCGGGACGGACGGCTGGAAACGGGGCAACTGCGCGCCCTCGGTGCCGTGTTGGGGCGAGCCGTTCGCCCCGCCGGCCCGGAAGAGGCTGTCGAACTCGGCGGGGGGCTGCCGGTCGCCCGGCGCGCCCGGCCGTATCCCGTACGGGGCGTCCTGCGGGGCGGGCGGGACCGGCGGCAGGAACTGCGTCGGGTCGGCGTCCGAACCCGGTGCTTGCGGCTGCCCCGGGCCGCCGGGGAAGCGGGCCGGGTGGCCGGCGCCCTCGGGCGGCAGCGCGCCGGGCGCACCCTGGGTTCCGGGCACGGGGGCGAGGTACTGCGTGGCCTCATTGCCTGCGCGGTCCGTGTTGCCCGCATGGCCCGCATTACCCGCATGGTCCGGGCCGCTCTGCACCCCGGGCACGGGGGCGAGGTACTGCGTGGCCTCTCCGCCGAAGGGTCCGGCGCCGCCGGGCACGGGCGCGATGTACTGCGTCGCCTCGGAGTGGCCGTTCCCGGGCGGTATCGGCGCGATGTACTGCGTCGCCTCGGAGTCGCCGTTCCCGGGCGGTACCGGCGCGAGGTACTGCGTGGCCTCGCTGCCCGAGGTGCCCAGGCCGCCGTTCTCGGGCGGCAGCGGCTGCCCGAAGGTGGCCGGCCCCTGCCCGGGCGGGGCGGGCCACGGCTGTGCGTCCTGGCCCTGTGGGCCCCAGGGCTGCCCCCACGGCTGGGCGCCGGGCGGTGCGGGCCGCGGCTCCCCGGCGCGGGGGCCGTTCCCGTCGGCGGGCAGCACGACGCCCTCGTGCGCGGGCCGCACAGCCGGAAGCTGCGGCTCGTCACCCTGTCGGCTCTGCTGCGTCACCGGAACTCCTGTACGTGGACCTAGGAATCGTCGGTTCACGCTACCGGGTCCCCCCACGCCCTTGCCAAGCCCTCCCTCAACCCCTGCTCAGGCGCCCTTGACGTCACGCACTCAGGCTGCTTGCACCTCCAGGCGCTCCCCGAACTCCCGCACCGCGGGCTCGTCCCCGTACGGCTCCAGACGCTGTTGCAGGTCCTCCAGGTAGTCCGCGCCGCGGTTGGAGCGCAGGGTGGACAGGAGCTCCACGGCCCGGGTGCCCGTCGCGCACGCCTGCTCGACCTCGCGCTGCTGCACCTGGGCGGTGGCCAGCAGGATGAGCCCGATGGCGCGGCGCCGCGCCCGTGACTCGGGGTGCCCGGCGAGCGACTCCTCGGCGCACCTCGCCGCGGCCTGCGACTGCCCCAAGTCCCGGTGGCAGTGGGCGAGTTCGTCGGCGAGATAGGCGTGGTCGAAGTGGGCGATCCACGGCGGGTCGTCGCCCGCGTCGGGGTCCGCCGCGTCGAGCGCGCTCAGCGCGCGGCCCGATACGAGCTGGCAGGTGCGCGCGTCACCGAGCAGGGCGTGCCCGCGCGCCTCGGCCGCGTAGAACATCGCCTCGGCGCGCGGGGTGACCCGGCCGCGCGCGCCTTCCTGTGCGGCGCGCGCCAGTTGGGCGATCTCGCGCGGATTGCCGAGCTGGGCGGCGAGATGGCTCATGGACGCGGCCAGTACGTAGCCTCCGTACCCCCGGTCGTCGGCGGCCTGGGCCAGGCGAAGGGCCTGGATGTAGTAGCGCTGGGCGAGGCCCGGCTGGCCGGTGTCGACGGCCATGTACCCGGCGAGTTCGGTGAGGCGGGCCACGGCGGCGAACAACTGCCGCCCCACGGACTCCCGGTAGGACCCGGCGAGCAGCCCCGACACGACACTGTTGAGGTAGTGGACGACGACCGGCCGCACATGGCCGGCGCCGAAACGGTGGTCGAGCTGGATCAGGGCGTCGGTCATCGCCTTGACGGCCTCGACGTCGGCCGCCCCGACCCGCTGGCCCGCGCTGCGCGCGACCTGAGAGTCGGCGCCGGTGATCAGCCAGTCCCGGCTCGGCTCGACGAGCGCGGAGGCGGCGACGGTGGAGCCGGACAGGAAGTCGCGCCGGCCCACGTCGCTGCGCCACAACTCGCAGACCTGCTCGATCGCGCCGAGCACGGTGGGCGAGAACTGGAGCCCCACGCCGGATGCGAGGTTCTTGCCGTTGGCCATGCCGATCTCGTCGATCGTGACCGTACGGCCCAGTTTCCGGCCGAGGGCCTCCGCGATGATGCCGGGCGCCCTTCCCCTCGGCTGCTGTCCGCGCAACCACCGTGCCACGGACGTCTTGTCGTAGCGGAGGTCGAGGCCCCGCTCCGCGCCCACCATGTTCACGCGACGGGCGAGACCGGCGTTGGAACATCCGGCTTCCTGAATGAGCGCCTGCAGACGTTCGTTGGGCTGGCGGGCGACGAGAGGCCTGGCTGCCATGAAAACCCCCTGGAGCGGCAGTGATCAGCACCCTGATCATTGCCCTGCGAATATGCAGAGAAACGAGGGGAATCGGAAATATGGCGTCATTGCCCAAATTCCCGGCTGCTTCCCCCGCATAGGGCTACCCGGCCGCCGACGCACAGCCGCACGCGCGCCCCCGCCCATGCACCCATGCGCCCCATATGCAGGACCGATACCCCTGATCCCGCCGTCACCGAGCCCGTAACCCTGGGTGGTGGCCCCCGTTGAGTCCGTCGTGGAAGAAACCATCACAGGCACGGGCACGGATACGGAATCCGCACAGATCCCCAAGCAGCGCGGCGAACAGCTCCTGGACAGCGCCGTACGGTACGCGGAGGAGCGGCACTGGGACGTCTTCCCGGGCACCTCCCTCGAAGCCGACGAGGGGGTCGAGCGCTGCTCGTGCGGTGACACGGCGTGCCCGAAGCCGGGTGCGCACCCCGCGCGGCCCGACTGGGCGACCCAGGCGACCGGAAGCGCGGTCGCGGCCCGCCGCCTGTGGTCCAAGAGCCCCCGGGCCTCGATCCTGCTTCCCACCGGGCGTACCTTCGACGCCATCGACGTACCGGAGTCGGCCGGGTTCCTCGCGCTGGCCCGCATGGAGCGGATGGAGCTCACGCTCGGCCCGGTCACCTGCACCCCCGACCGCCGGATGCTCTTCTTCGTCCTGCCGGGCGCGGGCGCCAAAGTCCCCGATCTGGTACGGAAGTTGGGGTGGTCGCCGGCCGCGGTCGACCTGGTCACCCGCGGCGAGGGCGACTATGTGGCGGCGCCGCCGACCCGGATCGGCGGCTCGGGCGCGGTGCAGTGGGCGCGCCGCCCCACCCCCGCCAACCGCTGGCTGCCCGACGCGGAAGAGCTGATCAGCCCGCTCGCCTACGCCTGCGGACGCGAGGCCGCGGACGCGAGGGCCCGGCGGCCCTAGGCAGTGCCGGCCCCGGTGCGGCGCGGGTGCCGCCCAGGGCCTGGCGCGAGTGCCACCTCCGGCTCCTATGGTGTGCGGGTAGGCATCACCACGGGGATTGAGAGGCACGACCATGCCGGACCGGGCATTCGAAGGACCGTCGGACACGGCGGGCGGAGCGCAGGGCGCGCCGCCCGCCGTCCGCGTACAAGGGCTGTGGAAGCGCTTCGGCGAGCAGATCGCGGTGGCGGGGGTCGATCTGGAGCTGCCCGCGGGCAAGTTCATCGGCCTGGTCGGGCCGAACGGCGCGGGCAAGACCACCACTCTGTCCATGGTGACCGGGCTGCTCAGGCCGGACCAGGGCAGGGTCGAGGTCGCGGGGCACGATGTGTGGGGCGACCCGGTCGCGGTCAAGTCCCGCATCGGCGTACTGCCGGAGGGGCTGCGCCTGTTCGAGCGGCTCTCGGGCCGCGAACTCCTCGGCTACTCGGGCCGGCTGCGCGGGCTGCCCGGCGCCGAGGTCGACAAGCGGGCCGCGCAACTCCTCGACGTACTCGACCTCGCCGGCTCCCAGCACAAGCTGGTCGTCGACTACTCGACGGGCATGCGCAAGAAGATCGGGCTCGCCGCGGCCCTCCTCCACAACCCCGAAGTCCTCTTCCTCGACGAGCCGTTCGAGGGCGTCGACCCGGTCTCCGCGCAGACCATCCGCGGTGTCCTGGAGCGCTACACCGGGTCCGGCGCGACCGTCGTCTTCTCCAGCCACGTCATGGAACTCGTCGAGTCGCTGTGCGACTGGGTCGCCGTGATGGCCGCGGGCCGCATCCGCGCGCAGGGCACCCTGGCCGAGGTGCGCGGCGACGCGACGTCGCTGCAGAGCGCGTTCCTCGAACTCGTCGGCGCGGGTGGCCGCACCGCGGGGGACTCGCTGGACTGGCTCGGGGGCGGTGCCCGATGACGGCCTCGTCGCAGAGCGCTGCCGCGTTGACGCCCGTCTTCGTACGGCTCAAGCTGTCGCTCCTCAAGAACGGGCTGCGGCGCTCCGGTGGGCGCCGGGCCGCCTACATCACCTCCGCCGTCCTCGCCCTGCTCTTCGCCGCGCTGCAACTGGTCGGCCTGATCGCGCTGCACGGCAACGCGCACGCCGCCACCGTCGCGGTGCTCGGCGTGACGGTGCTCGCGGTGGCCTGGACCGTCGTGCCGCTGTTCTTCCCCAGCGGCGACGAGACCCTGGACCCCACCCGGCTCGTCATGCTGCCGCTGCGTCCCGGGCCGCTCGTCGGTGCGCTGCTCGTGGCCTCCCTGGTGGGGATCGGGCCGCTGTTCACGCTCTGTCTGGTGCTCGGTTCCGCGATCGCCGTCGCGCACGGCATCGGCGCGGCCCTGCTCGCCGTCCTCGCCGTGCCGCTCGCCCTGCTCGTCTGCCTGGCGCTGGCGCGCGCCGTGGCGGCCGCCAACACGCGGCTGCTCACCTCCCGCAAAGGCCGCGACCTCGCCGTCCTCAGCGGCCTGATCATCGCGGTCGGCATCCAGTTCGTGAACTTCGGCATGCAGCGGCTCGGCAAGTCCGGTGGGATCACCGCGCTCGACCCGGTCGCGGATGTGGTGCGGTGGCTGCCGCCGGCGTCGGCGATCGGCGCGGTCGACTCGGTGAGCGAGGGGGCGTACGGCCGTGCCGCCGCCCAACTCCTGCTGTCCCTCGGCGCGTTGAGGCTGCTCCTGTTCGCCTGGAAGCGCTCTCTCGTGAAGCTGATGACCACGCCGGACGGTTCGACGCTCGCCGCGTCCGACGCCTCCCGCAAGGAGTCCAGCGGCCGGGGCCTCACCTCGCTGCTCCCCGACGGCCGTACCGGCACCGCGATGCTGCGTACGCTGCGCTACGCCTGGCGGGATCCCAAGACGAAGGCGGCGTGGATCACCTCGCTCGCGATCGGCCTGATCGTGCCGGTCTTCAACGCGTTGCAGGGCGCCGGCACGGTGTACTTCGCGTGCTTCGCGACGGGCATGCTCGGCATGCAGATGTACAACCAGTTCGGCCAGGACACCTCGGCGTTCTGGATGGTGCTGCTGAGCATCTCCTCGACCCGGGACGCCTATCTGGAGCTGCGGGCGCGGGCGTTGGCGCTGCTCCTTGTGACGCTTCCGTACACGGTGCTCGTGGCGGCGGTGACGGCGGGCATGCTCGGCGACTGGGCGAAGCTGCCCGAGGTCATCGGGCTCGCGCTGTCCTTGCTCGGCGCGATGCTGGCGACGGGGTCGGTGGCGTCGGCGACGCTTGCGTACTCCATCCCGCAGGACAGCCGCAAGAACGTGGCGCCGGGGCAGGGCGGGATCGCGGCGCTGTCGGTCCTCGGCGGGATGGTGGTGAGCGCGGTGCTGTGCGCGCCGATGATCGCGCTGGCGATCTGGCTGCATGTGTCCGGCAACCATGCCGCGCTGTGGCTGCTGTTGCCGCTGGGGGCGGTGTACGGGGGGCTCGTGTGCTGGGCGGGGTTGCGGGTGGCTGCGCCGCGGACGGCGGATCGGCTGCCGGAGATCCTCTCGGCGGTCAGCACCGGCTGACCCCACCCGGCGGCGGGGCTCGACCCCGGGCCCCGTGCGGCTACTTGCTGCGGGTGGCAGCTCCCTGGGGCTCCGCCCCCAGACCCCGTCCGCGCCTTCAGGGCTGGGCGGGCTGGGCATGCCGATGCCGGCCGGGGCCGGATCGGGGGCCGCTACGGGGTGAGCGCGGCGTCCAGGAAGGGCTCTACCGCGTCGCGCCACCCCTCGGGCTGGTCGTAGTGGACGAGGTGCCCCGCGTCCGACACCTCCGCGTACTGCCCGCGCGGCAGCACCCGCACCATCTCCTGGGCCTCCGCCCGCCCCAGCTCGCCGTCCAGGCCGCGCACCACCAGCGCGGGGCACTCGACCTGGGCCAGCTCCTCCCAGTGGGCGTCGTACACCCACGTCGCGCGGGACGTCAGCATCTGGCGGCGGGAGAAGACCGGGCGCCAGCCGTCCGCCCGCTCCGCCATCACCTCGGCGAAGAACTCGCCCCGCGACGGGCTCGGCCGCTCCACCCACGGGTCGTCCTCGCCGAACCACTTGCGTACATCGGCGAGCGTGGCGAACGGCACCGGCCACGCCTTGAACCAGTCCTCCCATTCGCGCTGCGACGCCGCCCCGAGCGCCGATGCCCGCATGTCGCAGATGATCAGGGCGCGCACCAGATCGGGCCGCTTGGCGGCGAGCTGCCACGCCGTGAGGGCGCCCATGGAGTGGCCGATGAGGGTCACCGGCGCGAGGCCCAGCTGCTCGACGGCGGCCTCCGCGTCGGCCACGTAGACCTCGCGTGTGAAGGGCCCGTCGGCCGGCTTGTCGCTGCGGCCGTGGCCCCGCTGGTCGATCGCGACCGCCCGGTGCTTCTCGGCCAGCCACCGGGCCGTGGAGGCCCAGTGCGAGGCTCGGCCCATCAGGCCGTGCAGCAGGAGGACGCCGGGGGCGCCGTCCGCCTCCCGGCCGCCCTTGGGCTGCTCCGCGAACTCCCAGGCGGCAAGGCGAACCCCACCGGTCCCTGTCACATCGATGCGCCGCACCATGTGCTCTGGCACCCCCTTCAGTCCCCGACAGTCCCCGAACGGCTCCAACGTGGTCAGTACACGGCAGAGTATCGAACCCCTATTCGAAAACTCGCGTATCCCGCGCAACACCCCTCGTTCGAGTGACCACGCTCAAGGATTGACGCCACGTGCCGAGGGGAGATCTTCTCCGGGAGGCGGGCCGCTCGGGGAAGACGGTCCGCGGGGGTCGACCCTGGGAGCTCGGGGCTCCGGGTCGAGACCGGGGAGGACAGGCCCCGGCGCCGCAAGGTGCCGGGGCCCTGGTCTTCCCGTAGCGGAAACGGATGAGCGGACCCGGGGCCCGCCGGTACCGACGACGGTGCGCGTGGTTCGAACGGCGCCATGGCTGCCGCCCCCTCCCCTGCCGCGCGCCTTCGCGATCGAATGGCTCACGCCACAGCCTCGCACGCGATCCGCCCGGCCGCTGCCATTCCGTCCGGAAACCGGCCTTCCCCGCAAGCTTCCCGCACCCGTCATCAGGTGGGGTCAACTTCCTTACGGGGAACGGCCGGTGACGTTCTGTTGCGTTCCGTTACGTGATCCATTGGGGCGAGAGCGGCCACGGGAGGGGCCTGGCCTCGTGGGCCCGCGCCGGGCGCCGTGGGCCGAGCCTCGTGGACCTCGCGCCGTGAAGCTCACGCCGTGGCCCTCACGCCGTGAATCTCACGCCGTGAGGCCGGCTCCGGTTGCTTCGGGCTCGCGGGGCCGGCGGGCTCGCGGGCCGGCTCAGTGCGGCCGACCCGTATGGGCGTCCGGCGCCCGCTGCCCGCCTCGGCCGCCTCAGCCGCCTCAGCGCTTGGCGACGAACACGTGCGACGCGACGTCCGCCGCCAGCTCCGCGGCCTCGCCGCTGCTGCCGATCAGGAGCCCGCCCGGCGACTGCGTCACGCTCACCACGGAGCCGGGCTGCACGCCCGCCCGCCGCAGCGTGTACATCAGCTGGGCGTCGGTCTGGATCGGCTCGCCGATCCGGCGCACGATCACCGTCTTGCCCTCGGGGCCCGGGTCGAGCTCGCCCAGACTGATGATGCCGTCGTCCAGGAACGCGTCCGCCTCGGCCTTCTCGCCCAGCTCCTCAAGGCCCGGGATCGGGTTGCCGTACGGAGACTCGGTGGGGTGACGCAGCAGCTCAAGGACGCGCCGCTCCACCGCCTCGCTCATGACGTGCTCCCAGCGGCAGGCCTCCGCGTGCACCTGCTCCCACTCCAGGCCGATCACGTCGACGAGCAGGCACTCGGCGAGCCGGTGCTTGCGCATGACGCGCGTCGCCAGGCGGCGGCCCTCGTCGGTCAGCTCCAGGTGACGGTCGCCCGCCACCTGCACCAGGCCGTCGCGCTCCATGCGCGCCACCGTCTGGCTCACGGTCGGGCCGCTCTGGTCCAGGCGCTCGGCGATGCGGGCGCGCATGGGGACCACACCCTCCTCCTCAAGTTCGAGGATGGTGCGGAGATACATCTCCGTGGTGTCGATCAGTCCGGACATACGTGCCCCTCGATGCTGTGACATAAAAACGTCGTGCCGCTGGCCCTGGACCAATTCTGACGCATCGCACTGACAACCGTGCCACCGCGAGCGTTCCCCATCTTGACCCACTGCCCGTGGACACCGTATTGACAGGGAAAAGGTCCAGACCGCACCGTGAGCGGCGCACGGTCGTTTACCCACCCCTGAAAGGGTCCTCGGCGATGAGCGAGAGCAAGCTGGCCGGTCAATTCTTCGACGCCGCGATCGGGCTTCTGGGGCGGGTACGGGACGAGGAGTCGCTGAACATCGCGGCCGCCGGTGCGGTGATCGCCGACACCGTGGAGGCAGGCGGGCGGCTCTTCGCCTTCGGCGCCGGGCACTCCTCGCTCGCCGCGCAGGACGTGGTCTACCGGGCCGGCGGGTTCGCCCTGATGAACCTGCTCGCCGTGCCCGGTGTGGTCGGCGTCGACGTCATGCCGGCGACGCTCGGCTCCGCGCTGGAACGGGTCGACGGGCTGGCCGGCGCGGTGCTCGACTCCAGCCCCGCCAAGCCGGGCGACGTCCTCGTGATCATCTCGCTGTCCGGGCGCAACGCGCTGCCCGTGGAGATGGCGATGAACGCGCGGGCGCTCGGGCTCAAGGTCATCGGGGTCACCTCGGTGGCGTACGCCGAGAACACGCGGTCGCGGCATGTCTCGGGGACGTTCCTGCGCGACCACTGCGATGTCGTGCTCGACAGCAAGATCGCGGTGGGGGACGCGGAGCTGACGCACGAGGGGGTGTCGGCGCCGTTCGCTCCCGCGTCGACCGTGGTGACGAGTGCGCTGATGCAGGCGACGATGGCGGCGGCGGCGGAGGCGCTTCTTGCCCGGGGGATCGAGCCTCCGCTTCTTCGTTCGGGGAACGTTGACGGGGGCCATGAGTGGAACGGGCGGGTCATGACGGAGTACGGGGATCGCATCTTCTTCCGCCACTAGGCTCCGCCGGGGGTGGGGATGCGGCGGAGTTGCTTGGCCTCAGCTCCCCGGGACTCCGCCCCAGACCCCGTTCACGCCTGAAGGGCGCTCGTCCTCAAAAGCCGGACGGGCTGACTATGCCCATGCGGGCCGGCACCGAGTAGTCAAGGGGCGCGGGGAACTGCGCGAGCAGCCCACCACAGTCCGCAGGTGGAAGGTGCCGGGGCGCAGGCCCCCAGGGTTGGGCGGAGTTGACGGGGCCCGGGGCGCAGGCCCGGGTTGGGCGGGGTGTCAGTGGGGTGTCAGTGGGGGGGCCGGTTTGGGGGTCAGGAGGTCGGCCGCGGCGGCCACCCTTGACGCCACGCTCTCCGCGTACGCCGCGTCGGGACGCTCGAAGGCCGGGCGGGACGGACCGCGCAGGAAGGTCAGGACGCCCAGCGTCCGGCCACGGCTGCGCAGCACCACGCACAGCGCGTGCGCAGCCTCCCGCGGCCACTGGCGCTCCGCCGCCCACGACTCCCCTCCCTCCCCGCCCGCACAGGCCCGTACCGTGCCCGTGCGCTCCACCGCCTGAAGGGCCGGGTGGCCGGGCGGATAGCGGACCGGGATGCCGCCGCCCGCCACCAGCGCCGCGGGGCCGGGCGCGCCGGCCGGGGTCTCCGCGGTGCGGACCAGCCGCTCCCCCACGACCAGATCGACCAGCGCGTGGTCGGCGAAACCGGCCACCGCGAAGTCCAGGTGCGTGGTGATCGCCTCCATCGGGTCCTCGCACTCGGCGGCGTTGCGCGAGGCCCGGTGGAGCTGGTTGGAGCGGAAGCGCAGCCGGTCCGCCTCCTGCTCGGCGAGTTTCTGCTCGGTCACGTCCTGGAAGAGCCAGCCCACCCCCAGCGGTACGGGCTCCTCCGCGAGCGGTGAGGACAGCCGCAGGAAGCCGCTGCGCACGCAGCGCCGCCGCTCGCCCTCCGCGGTGCGCAGCACCACCCACACGTCGGCGGGGCTGGCCGGCGGGCCCTCGGCCAGGACGTGCTGGAGCGCGCCCTCCAGTTCTTCGACGCCCTGCACGATCAGCTCGCCGAGCGGGCGGCCGAGCAGGGTCGCGCGGGCGGTGCCGAGGGCGCGCGCCGCGTAGGCGCTGACGACGGTGGGGCGCAGGTCCACGTCGACCAGGACGACACCCCAGGACCCGTCCTCGAAGAGGGCCTCGCTCAGCGCGATGGACCGCTCCAGGTCGATCTGCGCGTGCACCTCGCCGAACGCGCAGTACACCCCGGCCGCCGCGCCGTCCGCACCCCGCACGCCCGCCGACTGCGTACGGACCAGGACGCGACTGCCGTCCTTGCGCAGCAGGGCGAACTCGTGGACCTGGCGGCCCGGCGCGTCCATCACCGCCATCAGGCGTTGGTGGATCTCCGCCGCGTCGGCGGCCCGTACCGCCCAGCCCGCGAAGCCCCGGCGCCCGACGGCCTCGTCGGACGGCCAGCCGAGGATCCGCTCGGCCTCGCGGTTCCAGTGGGTGACCACGCCGTCCGCGTCGAACGCGCAGAGCGCGGCGTCCATCCCGTCGAGCAGCGCGGCCAGGAGGTCCCCGCCGGGTTCCTGGGCGGGCGGCGGGCCCGCGGGTTCCGTACCGGATCCCTCCGGGTCCGTGACCCGGGTGGTCTCGCTCCGGGAAACACTCATCCTGGCACCCCCTGCAGGACGTGGTCGCCGCGTCGCACGGCTGCCGCGCGGAGTCACTCACGCGGGATCATTCAACTGGAACGTGACGCAACCCACACCGGCTTCGTGGAAATCTTTTCGGCCAACGGCGGCTACCGGCCACACGGGGGCGCCGTACAGGGCTCGGGAGTGCTGGAAATAAATGGGTTGAGGGGGGCCGGAGCGGTGCCTAATGTGTGGTGCACACGAGAAGGGAGGTGGTTTGACAGATGTATGCAAACCGGACGCGTGAGGTGACTGCGGGCTGACCGCCTGCCAGTCGCACTCTTAGTGCGGGGCCGGCATCACGTCGGCCGAAATTCCCAGCAGTCACCGACCCGCGGGCTCGCCGGTACGTCCGGCCGGCTCCTCTCCGGAGGACCCGAGCCCGCGGGTCTCTGCATGTCCGGGTGGATGCACCGAGGATGCCCGGCCGGATGGCTTGATCCGGGTGGCCGGGAGGCTTGGTCCGGGTGGCCGGGACCGGAGAGCGCCGTCCGCAATCGGGCCCCGTTCAGGGCGCCAGGCGATCCACCCGCCACGCGTCGCCCTCGGCGGCGTACCGCAGCCGGTCGTGCAGCCGGTTCTCGTGGCCCTGCCAGAACTCGACGCTCCCCGGCGCCACCCGGAACCCGCCCCAGTGCTCGGGCGCGGGGACCTCGCTCCCCTCGGGGTAACGGGCCGTCAACTCCTCGTACCGCGCGGTCAGTTCGGCCCGTGAGGCGATCACCGTGGACTGGTCGCTGGCCCAGGCGCCGAGCCGGGAGCCGTGCGGGCGGCTGCGGAAGTAGCGTTCGGTCTCGGCGCGCGGGACGCGGGACGCGGTGCCGGTCACGATGACCTGCCGGGCCAGCTGGTGCCAGGGGAAGAGCAGCGAGACGTACGGGTTCGCGGTGAGCTCGGCCGCCTTGCGCGAGGTGTAGTTGGTGAAGAAGACGAAGCCGTGTTCGTCGTAGGACTTCAGGAGCACCGTGCGGGTCGAGGGGCGGCCGTCGGGGGTGGCGGTGGCGACGACCATCGCGTTGGGCTCGTGCAGGCCCCCGGCGACGGCCTCCTTGAACCAGCGGGCGAACTGCCCCATGGGCGTGGGGGCGAGGCCCTCCTCGGCGAGGAGGGTGGTGCGGTACTGCTCGCGCATCGCTGCGGGGTCCAGGTCGGTCACCCGGCCATCCTGCCGCACCGTCGCGTCCGGCCCGGCGGGGATGCCCGGCGGGGGCCCAGTCTGCCCGCGGCGGCGGGGCGTTAACCCTGTATCGCCGAATTCGGGCAGTGTGCCGGATGTCACGCTTCCCCGCGTCGTCGGGACCCGCCAAACTCTCGGCTGGGCCACTGTGGCCTCCATACACACGTTCAGCCCGCGGCGGGATTCCTGATCGCCGTACGGGGCATGACCGAGGGACCCGGGGCGGCACGGCCCGCCCGCAGCCCGCCGCACACACCCTGAGGAGCCGCCTGATGTCCGACTTCGTACCCGGACTTGAGGGAGTCGTCGCGTTCGAGACGGAGATCGCCGAGCCGGACAAGGAGGGCGGCGCCCTTCGCTACCGGGGCGTCGACATCGAGGACCTGGTCGGACACGTCTCGTTCGGGAATGTGTGGGGCCTGCTGGTGGACGGGGCGTTCAACCCCGGTCTTCCGGCGGCCGAGCCGTTCCCCATCCCCGTCCACTCCGGCGACATCCGGGTGGACGTACAGTCCGCGCTCGCCATGCTGGCGCCGGTGTGGGGGCTCAAGCCGCTGCTCGACATCGACGAGGCCACCGCCCGCGACAACCTCGCGCGCGCCGCCGTCATGGCGCTGTCCTATGTCGCCCAGTCGGCGCGCGGGCAGGGCCTGGCCATGGTGCCGCAGCGGGAGATCGACAAGGCGGAGTCCGTCGTCGAGCGGTTCATGATCCGCTGGCGCGGCGAGCCGGACCCCAAGCACGTCAAGGCGGTCGACGCGTACTGGACGAGCGCCGCCGAGCACGGCATGAACGCCTCGACGTTCACCGCCCGGGTGATCGCCTCCACCGGCGCGGACGTCGCGGCCGCGCTGTCCGGCGCGGTCGGCGCGATGTCGGGTCCGCTGCACGGCGGCGCCCCCTCGCGGGTGCTCGGCATGATCGAGGAGATCGAGCGGACCGGCGACGCGACGGCGTACGTGAAGCGCGCCCTCGACAACGGTGAGCGCCTGATGGGCTTCGGCCACCGCGTCTACCGCGCCGAGGACCCGCGCGCCCGCGTCCTTCGGCGTACGGCGCAGGAGCTGGCCGCACCGCGTTTCGAGGTGGCGCAGGCGCTGGAGAAGGCAGCCCTTGAGGAGCTGCACGCCCGCCGGCCCGACCGGGTGCTCGCCACCAACGTGGAGTTCTGGGCGGCGATCGTGCTGGACTTCGCGGAGGTTCCGGCGCACATGTTCACGTCGATGTTCACCTGCGCGCGGACGGCGGGCTGGTCGGCGCACATCCTGGAGCAGAAGCGCACGGGCCGTCTGGTGCGTCCTTCGGCCCGCTATGTGGGCCCGGGCTCGCGCGACCCGCAGTCCATCGAGGGCTACTCCGACATCTCCGACATCTCGGGTGCGCCGGGCGCCGCCCACCTCGCGGGCTGAGGACCGATGGGGCGGCCGGGGGACATGTGGCGCCACGTGGAGTAGCCGTGAGCGCGCCAGCACGATCGCGCGCGATATGAGGCTTACGGTCTGATTCGTCCGTTTCACCCCTCGAATTCGTCGAATGTGGAGTCCTCTGTGAGCCTCATCCGTCGCGCCGCCGTCGTGGCCGCGCTCTCCGCCGCCGTGATCGTCCCCGCCACCGCGACCGCCCAGGCCGCCCCGCAGACCGCCGTGCGCGTCGCCGCCCACGACAACCACGGCAACAACGACAACAACGGCAACTACCACCGCCAGCACTACGGCCTGCTGACCAGCCTGCTCCTGATTCTCCTCTGACCGAGGAACCGCGACACCGCACGGGCGCGCGTCCGGAACCGCTGGGTTCCGGGCGCGCGCCCGTGTCTCGTCCCGCGCCGCCTCAGGTCATCCCGCTACGGGCAGGAGGCCCAGCAGCGGCGCGACCGGGTCGGTCACCTGGTGCAGCTGGCTGAGGTCGTTGAGGTGGTTGAGCCCGGCCAGCTGCTGCTTGACGCCGGGGAGCTGGGCCGCGTACGGGGCGGGAATGCCGCTGGAGGCGATGTTGTCGAGCTCGCTGATCGGGTTCAACGGCTTGCCCACGTGGTCGAGGGGGCCCGCCGCGTTCGCCGACGAGACGGCGAAGCCCGAGACACCGGCGGCGACGGCGAGGACAGTGGCGATGCGTCGTGTTGAGATCACGCCTGCACAACGGGGAGTGGCGGCCGAGGACACGGCCGCCCCCCGCTCTCACCCGACGGGCGTACCTGGCCCCCGCCCGCGCCGCACATGGCAGCAGCTCCTGTCCGGGGGGAGTAGATCCCCGGACAGGAGCTGCCGGCGTGCTGTCCGCGCCGCGACACGGATCCTGTTTCCGCACGGCCCGATGAGCCATGCGGGCCATACGGGCCATACGGGTCATGCGGGTCATGCGGGTCATGCGGGTCATGCGGAGAGACATTCTGGTCCGCCACCGGCGCCCCCGTGCGCGCCGATGATGTCAGTGGCCTCGGTGCTGTACGCCTTGCGCCTGCGCCCTACAGCCCACGCTGTACGCCCTGCGCCTGCGCCCTACAGCCCGCTCGGCCAGGCGTAACTCGCGGGCACCGGGCGGGTATCGGTGTCCCGGGTGAGGACGAGCGCGATCTCGTCGCGCTCGCGCAGCACGATCGCCGCGGGGTTCCCGGCGACCGCGCGGCCGTTGACGTACGCCTTGAGACGGCGCCCGCCGCCCGCGTGGAGGCCGCCGATGCGGTCGGTGCTCAGCGGGACGCGCCACTCGGCCATGAACTGGCCCAGCGTGAAGTCCGCCCGCTTCGGCGACTCGACGTGGATCACGCCACTGGTGTCGTGGGTGTGCAGGGGGCTGATGAGAAGGTGCGGCGCGTCGATGCCGATCGAGGCGGGGACGGTGACGGGCCGGCCGTCGACGAGGATGTCCAGATGGGTGTGGGTGTGCTGGACCATGCCCTCGGCGGACAGCATCTTCAGACCCGCCGCGTCGGCCGCCGCGGCCGGGTCGGCGGGCGCGGGCCACGGCGGCGCACCCTCACCCGCGCCCACCGGGTGCGGATCGGGGCGGCCGGGCGCCGCCGTCGCGCCCTGGGCCGCGAGAGCGGTGACGGCGGCGACGGCAAGCAGCGCCGCGACGGCCCCGGCGAGCCGCGGGGTGACGGGGACGTTCCCCGGCGGACGGACCATGGGTCAACTCCTGGGGCAGTGGGACGAGTTGGACGCATCCCCGGGGTGCGGGCACGGCGCCCCGGGCGGGCGCTCGGCTCAGAGGGTCGCGGTGGCGGCCGGGTCGCTCTGGACCGCGGGCGCGGTCAGGCCCGCCTCCGGCAGGGTGACGGCGGGCAGCCCGAACAGCCCGGCGCGCGGCTGGCTCAGGGGGGCGCCGAGGTCGGCGCCCGGGGTGAGGACGTGCAGCGCGGTGTCGGGGGCGACCAGTTGGGGGGTGCCGAGGTTGCGGGAACTCAGCGGGTCGGGCAGCGGCGTACCGATCTGGGTGTCGGGCAGCGCGGACTCGACCGGCAGCGCGGGGACCATGTTGTGGGGCAGCAGGTTCCCCGTGACGTAACGCGGGCCGTTCGGGGTGCCGGGAACGGGCAGCGGCATGCCGGTGTGCACGGTGGGGGCGTCGAACGGAAGGACGGTGTTCAGACCGCCGAGCGGCACGTCGACCGGGACGGTCGGGGCGGCCGCGGCCGGCGCCACAGCCGCCGCCGTCGCGATGCAGGTCAGTACGCTCGCCAGGCCCGCGCGTGAGGTGATTCCCATGGATGTTCTTTCCTTCCCTGGCCTCTTCGGCCGTGTCGTTCTGCTAGAACGATCCCGGCGGCGGTATCACTGCAAAGTTCCCCTGCTTGCAGCAACCTGGAGCCCATCCGCGCGGCGCACGCCCCCCGGGCGTGCCCTTGGCCCGGCTCATGCGTTGTAGCCGACATGAACGTACGCCGATACCTCGCCGCCGCCGCAGCCGGAACCGCCGTCGCAGCCGCCCTTTCCCCCACCGCGCACGCCCTCGACCTGGGCGGCACCCTGAGCAAGACGGCCACCACCACCAGCGCCGTGGGCGCCCAGGTCAGGCCCGCCGCCGAGAGCGCCGTCGGGAACAAGCTGGGCAAGAAGGTCACCGCCGTCAAGAATGGCGTGAAGGCCGGCACCGACGCGGTCAAGGCGGCCAAGGACGCCGTCAAGGCCGGACGCGAGCTGATGAGCTGACCCGCCCCCTTCCCCCGTCCCCCAGCGTCCTCCCCCATGTCAACGCAGAGCCGCGCGGCGGTCAGGATGGTGCGAGCGTGACCCACACCCGGACGGTCCCGGCCCCCGGCGACGCCGCCGCCGACCTCGCGGACCCGGCGTTCTGGAAGCTGCCTGCCGCTCAACGCCTGGCGCGTTTCGCCGAGTTGAGACGGCAGCCGCGTCCGGTGTTCTTCAGCGAACGCCGGGCCCGACGGCGCCGCCCCGAACAGGGCTTCTACGCCCTGGTCCGGCACGCCGACGTCCTGAAGGCGAGCCGGCTGCCCCGGGTGTTCGCGAGCGCGCCCGGGGTCACATCGCCCGAGCCGGCGCGCTGGGTGCGGGCGCTGTTCGGCGACTCGATGGTCAACCTGGACGGCGCCGACCACGCGCGGCTGCGCCGCATCGTGCAGCAGGCCTTCACCCCGCGCCTGCTGGCCGCCACCGAGACACACATCCGTGAGCTCGCCGTACGCATCGTGGACGACATGGTCGCCGAGCGGCCCGATGAGTTCGTCTCCTCGGTGGCCTCCCGGATGTCGTTCGAGGTCATCTGCGCGATGCTGGGCGTGCCGGACGCCGACCGGCGCCGCATCGCCCGCCAGATCGACCGGGCCTCCGAGCACGCCGGGGTACGGCGCGGTCTCGGCGCCCGCCTGATGAGCCCGGGCAAGGGGCTGCGGGCACTGGCCCGGATGGAGCTGACGGTGGCGCGTCTCGGCCGCGAGCGCCGCCGCCACCCCACCGGCGACCTCATCTCGGCGCTGGTGTGCGCCGACGTGGACGGCCAGGCGCTGACCTACCGTCAACTGGGGTCGTTCTTCTCGCTGTTGCTCGTCGCGGGCGTCGAGACGACGCGCAACGCCATCGCCCACGCCCTGGCGCTTCTGACTCACAATCCCGGTCAACTGGCCCTGCTCACCGATGACTTCGAGCGGTATGCGGACGGCGCGGTGGACGAGATCGTGCGCCACTCGACGCCCATCATCCAGTTCCGGCGCACCGTCACCGCGCGCTACACCTTGAGCGGCCACACCTTTCTGCCCGGCGACAAGGTGATGCTTCTGTACGCCTCGGCCAACCGCGACGAGAGCGTCTTCACCGACCCGGACGCCTTCGACATCACCCGCGACCCCAACCCGCACCTCGGATACGGGGGCGGCGGCCCGCACTACTGTCTCGGCGCCCATCTGGCCCGCCTGGAGATCAAGGCCGTCCTGCGCGAACTGCTCACCCGACCGCTGGCCGTACGCGCGCTCGGCGAGCCGGAACTCGGCACGTCCAACTTCGACCACCGCGTCCGCAGGCAGTACTTCGCCTTCGATGCGACCAAGTCCTGAGACCCGGCGTCCGGCCCCGCGTGCGTACCCTCCCCGCGCGAGGGGCGTTGTACCGGGCATGAACCCACAGCACCGCCTCAAAGCCGCCACCGCCGCCGCCTCCCTCCTGCTCCTCGCCGCGCCAGGCATCGCGGCGGCCGACACGGGCTCGGGGCAGGGCAGCGTCACCGAGTACGGGCAGCCGAAGGTGCTCGGCGGGCGCGGCGAGATCGCCGAGACGCTCACCGACGGTGTCGCCATGTTCGGCGGCGCCCTCCAGCGCGACGGCGCGTCCGGGGCCCACTGACGGCCAGGATGCGCCGGGCGAGCGGGACCGGCCCCGGACGCCGTCGGGCGGCGGGCGCCGCGTCCTCGTGGAAGGCCGCGCTGTGCGCGCTCGTGCTGCTGGTCTCCGCGCTGGTCCAGCTGCCGGGCGACCGGCCGCGCGGCCCGATGCCGCCGGGGGCACGGACGGCGGTGGGCGTCTTCACCGGCTCCGGCGGGGACGGCGTCGTCAAGCTCGCGGCGGTCGAGAAGTGGCGCGGCCACGGGCGGCTGCGCGCGGGCCACACCTATCTGCCGGGCGACACCTGGAGCGGCATCGAGGGCCCGCCCCAGCTCCTCGCGCCCTGGGCCCGCTGGCGCCACGAGCGTACCGACCGGGTCCTCGTCCTCAACGTGCCGATGCTGGCCCGCAACGAGGACGGCCTGTCCGACGCCGAGGTGCGCGACCTGCTCGGACAGGGCGCGCGCGGCGCCTTCGACGGCCACTTCACCAGGCTGGCCGAGCGCCTGGTCGCCCTCCGGCTCGCCGACACCAACATCGTCCTCGGGTGGGAGATGAACGGCGTCACCTATACCCACCGGTGCGCTCCCGACCCGGCCGCCTGGCGGGCGTACTGGCGGCGCGTGGTCACCGCGATGCGCTCGGTGGCGGGGCAGCACTTCCGCTTCGACTTCGCGCCGGACCGGGGGCGCGACGCCGTGCCGTGGACCGAGTGCTATCCCGGGGACGCCTTCGTCGACATCCTCGGCATGGACTCCTACGACCAGCCCGCCGGCATGTCCTTCCGCGAGCAGGTCGAGGAGCCGTACGGACTGCGCGCCCAGGTCGACTTCGCCGCCCGGCACGGCAAGCCGGTGTCCTACCCGGAGTGGGGCCTCTTCCGCAACGGGGACGACACGCGGTACGTGCGCGGGATGACGGCCTGGTTCCGCCGCTACCGGCCCGTCTACCAGACCCTGACCGACTACTGCCCGCACGGCGTGTGGGAGTGCCCCGACAACCCTGAGGCGGCGCGCGCCTACCGGGCGCGGTGACCGGCGGGCCGCGCGGTGACCGGCGGGCCGCGCGCTGAGCCGTGCGGGGGCGGCCGGTGGGCCGGACGGGTGGTCCCTCCGGTGATGCTCGCGTGGCCCGGGGCGCCGCGCGACGGATCCCAATTATGCGTATCAGCATCTGATCCCCCTCCGGTTCTCCTGTTGAAGGGTCGCAGCCATGTACAAGCTCTCAGGTCCCGCGGCGCGGGCCGCCCTTGTCACGGGCCTGGTGTCCGCCCTGGGCACCGGGTACACGGCGCACGCCGCCGGCCACCCCGGAGCGGCCCCACCGCCCGCCTCCGCGCCGCACGCGGCCCCGCACGCACCCGGCGGGGCCGCGGCGCACCCCGGCGCGGCGCGGCCGACCCTGGCCGACACCGGTGCCGACGCCACCGCCTCGCTGCTCGGCGCCCTGAGCGTGGGCGCGGTCGTCACGGGGGCGGCGGCGGTCGCCCTGTCCCGGCGCTCCTCACGCGGGAGGTACGGCGAGGAGTGAAGCGCTCGGCGCGGCGCGGGGCGGCCGATCCCGGTTCGCTCAGGGAGGAACCGATTTGCTCCCTGGTGTCCGTTACCTATGGCCGATCGGCACGTTGAAGTGACATGACGACTGCGTGTCTGCGGTCGCGTGTCCATTCAAGGAGAACTTTGATGTCTCGTATCGCGAAGACGGCCGCCGTCGTCGCCGGAGCGGGCGCCGTGGCACTGGCCGGTGCGGGTATGGCCTCTGCCGACGCCGGCGCCGAGGCCGTCGCGGCCCACTCCCCCGGTGTCCTCTCGGGGAACCTGCTGCAGGTACCGGTGCACGTCCCGGTCAACCTCTGCGGCAACACCGTTGACGTCATCGGCCTGCTGAACCCGGTGTTCGGCAACACCTGCGTCAACGACTCCCACCTCCTCCACCACGGTGGCGGCTACGGGGGCTGACGCCTCCCCGTCCCGGCCGGACGTCCTCGTGACGGCCCGGCCGGGCCTTTGATCCCTCAACGCCTGCGGCCTCCCGGACTTCTCCCCCCGGGAGGCCGTCGCCGTGTCAGGCGTACCGGTAGATCCGGCTGTGGTCCAGGAGCGCCGCCGGCGCCACGTTCCACGGCGGCATCGGATCGTGAAGGGCCGCGACCCGGCCGTGCTGGAGGTCGCCCAGCGGCGGCGGGACGTCGGGCAGATAGCGCTTGGACGTGGAGTGAGCGGCCTGCCAGCGCGACCACAGGCTGTCGACGAAGGCGTGGTGCAGCCAGAACACGGGATCGTTGACGGCGGCCCCGCCGAGCATGATCCCGCCGATCCACCGGTGCACCTGGTTGTGCGTACGGAAGCGGGCGTCGCCCGACGCCTTGGTCCAGCCCTCCAGCTTGTTGCGGAACCCGGTCCCGCTCATCGAGTTCCACGGCGAGACGTCGTACACCGGGTCGGCGAGCGCGTGGGCGACATCGGCGGCGACGGGCAGCTTGATGGGGTCCCTGGGGCGGCCCAGGTCCCGCGTCAGGAAGCGTTCATCGGTGACGTTGACCGTGATGTCCCAGTTGCCGTGGGCGTACGCGAAGGGGCCGGTCATGACCTGGAGATCACCCCGGCGTCCGTTGCCGCCCATGAAGTCGTCGCCCCACAGCGACGACGCGGGCGAACTGTCGCGCGTCCAGTCCCAATACGGCACGGTGACCCGCGGGTTGACCTTCTGCAGCGCCCGCTCGAACTCCAGCAGGAACTGGCGGTGCCAGGCCGGGAAGGACGGCGCCATGTGCGCCACGCGCAGACCCCGGTCGCCGTCGGACACGTAGAAGTCGATGTGGGTGCGCACGAACGCGTCGTATGTGCCACGCCGTTTGAGTTCGAGCACCGCGTTGACGAACGCCTTGCGCTCGGCGCTCGTCAGGTTCCGCTGGTTCTTACGCGTGTACACCATGTGCGGTTGCCCCTTCGTGGCCCGCGTGCACGGGCACGGCGGCCAGCCGGGCGCGGCCCAGCTCGGCCGCGGCGGCGCGGGCGGCCTCGCGTGCGGTGGCGTACGACTCGTAGTGGTCGACGGAACTCAGATAGGTGCCGTCGGCGCGGCGCATCAGCACCAGCTGACGGTCGTCCACGAACACGGCGACCTCGGACCCGTCCGCCTGGAGGGGACGCCCCTGGATGCGGTGCCCGGCGTGCATCTCGTCGAAGAGCATCCCTTCGGGAACATGCGCGGTGGGCCCGGGCCCCGTGGCGCCGGCCGGCGCGGCGGAGGGGATGCGGGAGAGCGCGGCGCCGGTGAAGGCGACGGTCGCCGACGCGAACAGGACCCGCAGCACGCCACGGCGCGCGAGGCGCCAGGCGGTACGGGGCGGGGGCGTCCCGGGCCTGGTGGGCTCGGGGGTGCGGCCCCGGGGGCGGGTGCGGCCCGTCCGTCGTGCGCGCCAGAAGTGTGTCGCGTCGTTCATGGGCGTCTCCCTCGTGCTCGCTCGCGCGGACGGGTCCGGCACATGCGTGGGCCCCGGAAACCGTCCTGGCTCCGGGGCCCGTCCGAGCGTCCGCTCTCCTTGTCCGATGCCGGGTTCAACGAGGCTCCCCGGCGCAGGAAACGGCCGCCGTACGCTCGTCGGCGCCGCCGGCGCTCCCCGGGCCGGTACTGGTTGCACGGCCCGGGGAGGCTCCAACCATGCGACTGGTCGGTGGGGTCAACGCCCGGGGCGGGCGGGCGTGTCGGTGGCCGCAGATGTTTCACGCGGTTGGCCCACCATTTCCCGCAGGGAGAGTACGGACCGGCCGGGCGGCGGCCCTCACCCCGTCCAGAACTCCCACCAGCGGGTCAGGATCAGCATCGCGACGACCCCGATGTGCAGCACCGGCACCGCCCAGCCGAATTCGGAGAACAGTCCGCGCGCCCAACTCGGCGCGGGCAACGCACCCTTGATCACGTTGTGCGTGGTGACCCGCCAGAACAGCACGATGGTGGCGACCCACGCCAGACAGCACCACAGGCACAGCGCGTCGATGCGGTACAGCGATTCGAACTGCAACCAGCTGATGAATCCGACACCGAGCAACGCCCCCGCGTTCAGCGTCAGCCAGTACCAGCGCCCGAACCGGCCGCCGCCGAGCAGGCTCATGCCCACGCAGCAGACGATCCCGTACGCCACCAGGCCCAGCATCGGGTTGGGGAACCCGAAGACGGACGCCTGCGCGCTCTTCATGATGTTGCCGCAGGAGATCACCGGGTTGAGGCTGCACCCCGGGACGAAGTCCGGATTACGCAGCAGCTCGAACTCGTCCAGGGTGATGACCCAGGAGGCCAGCAGGCCGGCCGCGCCGGTGAGCACGACCAGCCAGGCGAAGCCGCGGCCGGCACCGAAGGCGGCGCCGGGCGGTGGCGGGGGTCCGGACGAGTCGGTGACCGGCGCCGGCTCCTGGAGCGTCCCGTGGAAGGGCATCGGTGTCGTCTCCGTTCCGTTCTCGTCCGGCGGGCTCAGCCGCGCAGGCGGCGGATGGGGAGCAGGCAGTGGCCCGCGGTGGTGATGGTGGCCTCGTCGCCCGCGAAAGCCCTCAGCTGCTCGTCGGTGACGGCGACGCCGGGCACGGCCTCGGGCCAGGCGCGCGTGGCGAACATGAACTGGACGGTGCCGCACTTCTCGGCGGCCGCCAGCCACTCGGGCGGCGCGGGGCACTGGGCGACCATGGTCGGCAAGGTCAGGACGGCCCGGCCGGCCTGCACGATCAGGGTCAGCGGGAACGAGCCGCCGTGACTCCGGTCGATCACACTGCCTGCCGGCATGCCGATCTCCTCGAGGAGCGCCCGCGCCGCGACCTCGGCACCCTCGGGGCCCTGGACGCCGTCACCAAGGGGGTACGCCATGAGGAAGGGCACGTCGCCGGACTCGTCGGGGTGTTCGCCGCTCCACGCGATGACGATGAGCGAGCCCAACAGGGCGGCCCTGGACGGCTGTACGGCACTGGTGGCTGAAGTCATGCCGGGACTCTAGGACATTACGGGCCGAGCCCCTCGCAGCTGTCACCCATCCGGATGAAACGTCCTTCGCGGGACGCACCGGGCCCTGCGGATGCGGCGGGGGTACGGCACGAGCGCCGCGTGGCTGCGGCGGGGGTGACGCGTGGGTGCGGCGGGGGTGACGCGTGGGCGCGGCGGGGGGTGATGCGCGGGCGCGGCGGGGGTGACGCGTGGGCGCGGCGGGGGGTGACGCGTGGGCGCGGCCGGCCCGGACACGCGGGAGCAGCCCCGGGTCCCTCAACTCCCCGGAGCCGCCCACGACTTGTGGCCTCCTGACCGGGCGCGTACCGGGTCCGATCAGTCGTTGACCCAGGTGTTGCCGAAGGCGGGGTTCAGGAAACCGATGAAATCGACCGTGACGCCGCGGAGGTTGACCGGTACGGGCACGGACGAGATGTTCGCGCTCCGACGGCTAGCCGATCGGCAGCCCGCCGAGCATCCGGCCGGGACCGGACTGGCCATGGGGCTTGCTGAGGTCGTGGGCGGTACTGGTCGCCGCGTGCAGCAGTGAGCCGTCCGACTTGGGGTCGAGCGCGCTGGTGTCGACGGGTGCCGCGTCGGCCAACTGGGCGTGGGACACCTGGTTGGTCAGCGAGTCGAGGCCGCCGTTGAGGCTCATGGGGGGCATGGGAGGCGTGGCACCGGTGGCGAAGGCCGGGGCTGCCGCGCCCATCACCGCGAGGGAACCGGCGACCGCCGCGGCTACCTTCATCGACTTCATCATCAATCCTTCCGCGGCGAGTTCGATCGCCGAATTGGCCGCGCGTGCCGCGCTCCGGCGGAGCCGCGCGTATCTCTGATCGCTTTGCGATGCTTCGCCTTGGGTAACGACACCCGGACGGTTGGGAAACCCTTCGGGAGCGGATTGGGGCCGTATCGCGGCTGGCCGGGACCGGATCGGGGCCGGATTCGAGGCCGCCACTCGCATGCGGGCGGTCCGCCGATTTGCCTAACGGATCGCGGGAACTCCGCTGTGGACCGGCCGCATTGGGGCGTTGCCAGGTCGGGGTGGTCGCGCTGGTTTCGTACAGCGGAAAGCGCCGGCCCCTCCGCAGGTGCCGGCGCTCGGGGGAGTACGGCTCAGACGGGCAGCTTCGGCGGTGCCACGGGCGGCGAGCCCGCGGGGAGCTTGGGCAGGGCGGGCAGGCCCGGCAGGTTGGGCACCGGCAGGCCGCCGCCGAGAACCGTGGCGACGACGAGCCCGACGAGGCCGGTGACCACCTCGGTCGCCGCCGGCGCGATGCCCGCGACGTTGGCGCTGGTGACCGCCTTGACCAGGCTGTCGAGCGACTTCTTGAGCGCGGAGACGGCGTCGGCCTTGACGTCCGTGGGCCCGGCGGCGAACTCGGGGCCGCCGAGCGGGAGCGCCGGCAAGGTGGCGGGCGCGACCGGGGTGCTGGGCACGGCCGGGGCAGCAGCCACCGACGGCGCGGCGGGCACGGCCGGGGCGGCGGGCACGGCCGGGGTGGCGGGCACGGCCGGGGTGGCTGGCACCGACGGCGCGGCCGGGGTGGCGGGCACGGTGGGGGCGGTCGCGGCCGGGGCCGCCGGGGTGGCGGGCACGGTGGGGGTGGTCGCGGCCGGGGCCGCCGGGGGCGCCGCCTTCACCGCGTCGAGGGCGGCCGTCGCCTTGCCGGCCAGCGAGGTGATGTCGGCCGGGGAGGCGCCGTTCAGCGCGCCGGTCAGCAGATCGGACACGGGCTTGAGGGCGCCGCCCAGGTCGGCGAGCGGCTTGACCTGCTTGAGCACGGCGTCGGCGCCCGGCACCGGAGCCTCGCCGCGGACCGTGCGGACCGTGCGGGACGGCTGGGCGTCGGCGGCCAGCGCGGATCCGGCGGATCCGGTCACGATCGCGGTCGTGAGGGCCACGGCGACCAGTCGCCGTGGTGTTCGTGCACGCATGAAACGGTTCTCCTTCGCTGGGACATGCGGATGTTCGCTGGGACATGCGAATGTCCCCTCACCGTGCGCAGGCCTCCGACCCCCCGCAACCGCGTGCTCACCCCGCGTTCCCACCCCCCTGCGCGACGCGCCGATCCGAGCTGGCGCAACCCCGTGCGCAGGGACCCCCGTGGCCTTGCGCCAACCGGGCAGCACAAAGCCCCGGCAGCCCCCTGGGTGGGGGCCGCCGGGGCTTCGCGGAGGGACTACTTGTTGACGCAGGTGTTGCCGAAGGCGGGGTTCAGCAGGGCGATCACGTTGACCGTGTTGCCGCAGACGTTGACCGGAACGTGCACCGGCACCTGCAGCAGGTTGCCCGAGAGGACACCGGGCGAGTTGGTGGCCGCGCCGTGCGCGTCGGCGTCGGCGGCGGCGACGCCGGCCCCACCGGCAATGGCGGCAACGGCAGCGGTGGACAGGACCAGGGCCTTCGCGGTACGCGACATGGAGAAGCACTCCTAGATTGGGAAAGTCATTGACCTTGGGAAAGGGCAGCGACCGGGTGTTGTGACTCGACCTACACCTCAACGCGGTCCCGGCCGACCGGTTTTGCCCCTAACGGGTGAACCCGGGTTTCCGGAACCGAAAAGGCGGCCAGGGGGCTTCTCCGGGCCGTGGTCGCGAACGGCACGCACAGCCATAGAAAACCACCCGAACGGATTAACCTCCGACGTCGGTGTTGCCGCCGCCGACCCCGTTCGCACGCGCCGGAACGGCTGACCTGGCCCTGCGATGCATCGTTTTTTCATTCGGGTGGGGACAAGGCCATCGGCATAACGAGCCAACCGTCAACGGGATACGCCGAATCGCCCGAAGGGACACTCCGGCCCACGCATTCATGACGGGACCGGGTCGTAAATACGGTTACAGTGCTCCTCGCCCCGGGGCCGTTCAACGCGTGGGGAACCCGGTAGCCGCACAGCAACCGCACGACCGGTAAAGCGGAATTCACGAGCGGGCCGCACATCGGGGCCGGCCCCGCACCATCTTTGTCCAGCTTTCATTTCGAGCGCCAGGACCGGAGTGACCGCGCATGCCCACGAGAGCCAACGCCCCCGGCGGACCCGATGGGCCAAGTCCCGCGGACGACTTGAGTGTCCTGCACCTGGTTCAGCCCGTTGATGGGGGCGTAGCCCGAGTCGTCACGGACTTGGTACGGGACCAGCTGCGCAGCGGATTCCGCGTCACCGTGGCATGCCCCGAGGGAGGCCCGTTGAGCACCGAACTGTCCCGCCTGGGCGCCCGGATGTGCCCCTGGCCCGCGACCCGCTCCCCCGGCCCCGCGCTGCTCGGCGAGACGCTGCGCGCGGCCCGCCTGATCCGGCGCGTGCGCCCCGATGTGATCCACGCGCACAGCGCCAAGGCCGGGGTCGCCGCACGGCTCGCCGCACGCGGCTCCGTACCCACCGTCTTCCAGCCGCACGCCTGGTCGTTCGAGGCGGTCGGCGGGATCACCGCCCGGCTCTCGGCGAGTTGGGAACGGGCCGCGGTGCGCTGGACCTCACGCGTGGTGTGCGTCAGCGAGGGCGAGCGGGCCACCGGTGAACGCGCCGGTGTCCGCGCCTCGTTCGCGGTCATCCCCAACGGCGTCGACCTCGACCAGTACCGCGCATTCGACGAGCGGCGCACACCCGACGAGTGGCGCACACACGACCAGCAGCGCGCACCCGACCAGCGGCACACACCCACCGAGCAGCGCACGCCCGACGAGAGGCGCACGCCCGACGGGCGGTCGGTCACGACGGGCGCGCCCCTGGTCGTCTGCGTCGGGCGGCTCTGCCGCCAGAAGGGCCAGGACATCCTGCTCCGCGCCTGGCAGGACGTACACCGCGCGGTGCCCGGCGCCCATCTGGTCCTGGTCGGTGACGGCCCGGACCTCGCGGCGCTGCGCGCGGCGGCCCCGGCGTCGGTCTCCCTCGTCGGCGCGGTCTCCGACACCGCCGCCTGGTACCGCGCGGCGGACCTGGTCGTGCTGCCCTCGCGCTGGGAGGGGATGGCGCTCGCCCCGCTGGAGGCGATGGCGTGCGGCACGCCGGTCGTGGTCACCGACGTCGGGGGCTCCGCCGAGAGCCTCGCGCCGGGGCACGCCCCGCTCTGTCTCGTACCACCGCAGGATCCGGACGCGCTGGCGCACGCCATGACGCGGCTGCTCACCGACGCGCCGCTGCGCACCTCCCTCGCCCGCCAGGGCCACGAGCACGTGACCACCACCCATGACGTGCGGCAGACGGCCCGGAGCATCGCGCGGGTCTACCGCGACGTGGCCGCTCTGCAGCGCTCCGAGCACAGGGAACCCATCAGCCAGTGACCGCGGAAAGCATCGTCCCGTCCGCCGGGGGACCCCACGGCGCCGGGATGTCAACGGGAACCGTCTCGGTGGTCACGCCCCGCGAGGCGCCGGACCACTTCGTCCCTCCGGCCGGCCGGCCGCGCACGGGCGGCACGTTCGTGTCCGTGCTGCTCGCCGTCGACTGCGCGGCGGGCCTGCTCGGCATGCTCGTCCTGCCGTACTCCGGGCTGCCGCCCGGCCCCGCCGGGCTGCTCGTGGCCACCGTGCTGCTGCTCAACGCCCAGGCCGGGCTCTACCGTCCGGTGATGGCGGGCAGCGTACTCGGCGACGTGCCCGCCCTGTTCGTGCGCGCCCTCACCGGCTGGTGCGTCCTGGCCGCCGTACTGGCCCACCAGAGCGCCCTCGTGCGCGAGCCGGGCGATGTGCCGCTCGCGGTCTCCGCGGTCGCGGCGGGCTGCGCGGTCCAGACGGTGGCGAGCTGCGCCGGGCGCGGCGCCGCGCTGTGGCTGCGCCGCCGCAAGGCCGCCCGCAGGCCGCGTCCCGCCCTCGTGGTGGGGCCCGCCGCGAGTGCCGTCCGCGTCACGGCCGCGCTGGTGCGCCGGTCCGGCGGCGGGGTCCGCCCGGTCGGAGTCGTCGTACCGCCGTCCGACGCGCCCGTCGAGGCCGGCCCGGTGCCGGTCCTGCGCAGCCTGGAGGAGGTCCAGCGCGCGGTCGTGCAGAACGGCGTACGGGACTGCCTGTTCACGTACGCCGTCGAAGCGGGCGGCCCCTCCCCCGCGCCCCCCGCGCTCCTCGAAGCGATGGGCTGTGCGCTGTGGCAGCTCGACACGCGCGCCCCCGGCCACACCGCGCCCGGCGGGCAGGCCGACGAGGTGGCCGCCTTCCCCTGCCACCCGCTGACCAGCACCCCCGCCGGTGCCGTCGGCCTTTTCCTCAAGCGCCTGATCGACCTGGCGCTCACCGTGCCCGCGCTCATCGTCGCCTCACCCGTGCTGCTGGTGTGCGCCGTGGTGCTCCGCCGCAGCGACGGGCCCGGCGTGCTGTTCCGGCAGGAGCGCATCGGCGTGCGCGGCACCCCGTTCACGCTGCTGAAGTTCCGTACGCTGCGCCCCGACACCAAGCACGAGGCCGCCACCCGCTGGAACATCGCCGACGACCACCGCATGAGCCGCGCCGGGCACTTCATGCGGCGTACCTCCCTCGACGAGCTGCCCCAGCTGTGGAACGTGATCCGCGGTGACATGAGCCTCGTCGGCCCGCGCCCCGAACGCCCGTATTTCGTCGCCCAGTTCAGCAGCGCGCACCCCGGTTACGCGGCACGCCACCGGATGCCGGTCGGGCTCACCGGGCTCGCCCAGGTGGAGGGGTTGCGCGGCGACACCTCGATCGAGGACCGGGCGCGCTACGACAACTACTACATCGACCACTGGTCGCTGTGGCAGGACCTGTGCATCCTGCTGCGCACCGCCGCCTGCCTCGTCCGGCCCACGGGGAGCTGAGCGTGTACGCCGTCGCGGCCGCGCCGCCGATGCCGTTGCGGGCCCCGGCGCGCCGGGCCCTGCACCTGCTGCCCCTGCTCGCCGTCATCGCCCTGCTCGCCACGCCCCCGCTCGGCGGCGACGGCTCGGCGACCGCCGCCGACGCCGCGTGCGGGGTCCTCGTCCTGTGGGCGCTCCTGCGGGTGGTGCGCTCGGGCGAGCGGCCGCTGAGCCGGCGGGCCGCGATCGCCATGGGGCTCCCGGTCACCGGGATCTGCGTGGCCGCGATGGGCGCCGCCGACCCGTCCACCGCGATCGCCGGGCTCGGCCGCTACCTCCAGATCTTCGTGCTCGTACCGCTCGCCGTGCTGCTCCTGCTGCGTGACCGCGACGACTTCCGGCTCGCGGCGGGCGCCGTCGTCGCGCTCGCCCTGTTCGAGGGCGGCGTCGGCGTCCAGCAGTATCTGACGTCGACCGGCGCGTCCTACATGGGCGAGGACATCCGCGCGGTCGGCACCTTCGGCGCCTCCGACATCATGGGCATGTCCACCGTGGTCTCCTGCGGGCTGCTCTGCGCGATCGGCCTCGCCCTCGACCCGGCGCCCGTCGTGAGCCGCGGCCGGCGCCGCGCCGCGCTCGCCTGCGCCGCGTTGCTGCTCGTCCCGCTCGCCGTGTCGTTCAGCCGCGGTGCCTGGATCGCCACCGCGGTCGCCGCCGGTACGGTGCTGCTGCTCTCCGGGGTGCGGCGCGCCCTCACCGTGCTCGCCGCCCTCGCCGCGGCGACCGTCGTCCTGATCGGCGCGAGCGGCTCGGGCAGCCAGATGCTCCAGGAACGCCTCTCCAGCATCACCCAGGTCGAGAGCGCCCCCGACCAGTCCGTCACCGACCGGTACACGATGTGGGCCGCGGCCGAACTGATGTGGCGTCAATCCCCCCTCACCGGCGTCGGGTTGAAGGGCTTCCCCGACCACCGGGACGCGAACTCCTCGATCGCCCTGTCCTCCGGCAGCGACACCGCGGGCGCCGGCGCCGCCTTCAAGCGCCAGCCCCTGCTCTCCCCCCACAACATGTACCTCCTCGTCCTGAGCGAGCAGGGCCTCATCGGCGTGGTCACCCTCGTCGGCGGCTGGGCGGCGCTCCTCGTCGCCGGGGTGCGCGGCCTGCACCGGGCACGCCGCCGGGGCACCCCGCTGGACTGCGCGCTCGTCGCCACCGGCCTGCTGACCTGGCTGCTCGTCGACTTCTTCTACGGTGACATCGGCGGCCCGTCCACCGCCCTGACCGCGCTCGTCCTCGGCCTCGCCGCCTGGTGGGCCCTGGCGGCGCAAGGGGCGGACCACACGTGACGGAGACCGTTCCCCCGCTGCTCCCCGCGCCCGCCGCGCCGCCCGAACCCGGCACATCGGGGCGGCTGTTGGCGCGGGCCGCGTTCCTGACCGCCGTCCTCACCGTCGCCGGAGCCGTCCTCGGTCTGCTGCGCGACCAGGCCTTCGCGCACGTCTTCGGCGCCGACACCGACACCGACGCCTTCCTCGTCGCCTGGACCGTCCCCGAGGTCGCGGCGACCCTGCTCATCGAGGACGGGCTCGCCTTCGTCCTGGTACCGGCGTTCAGCCTCGCCCTCGTCAAGCGCGGCGGCCCCGGCCCCGACCCGGTGCGCGCCCTGGTCGCGGCGACCCTGCCCCGGCTTACCCTCGCCCTGACCGCGGGCGCCGCCGTCCTCATCGCCGCCGCGCCCGCCGTCGTCACCGTCCTCGCCCCCGGGCTGCCCCGCGCCGACCTCGCCGTCGACTGCACCCGCCTGACCGCCACATGCGTCTTCACCTTCGGCCTCACCGGCTACTGCAGCGCCGCACTGCGCGGGCACGGCCGCTTCCTCGCACCCGCCTCCATCTACGTCGCGTACAACGTGGGCATCATCGCCCTGCTCCTGCTGCTCGGCGGGGCGTGGGGCGTGCGGGCGGCGGCGGCCGGGGTCGCGCTCGGCGGCGTCCTCATGGTGCTCGTCCAGCTTCCGGCGCTGTGGCGCAGCTGGCACCACCGGGAGCGGCCGGCCACCGTGCCCGCCGCGCGGCGCGAACCCGGCGACAGCACCACGCGGGCCCTGCGGCTCGCGCTGGTCGCACCCATCGTGGTGTTCGCCCTGAGCCGCCAGACACAGGTCCTCATCGAACGCTTCCTCGCCGCACCGCTGCCCGCCGGAGCCATCTCGCACCTGAACTACGCCCAGAAAGTGGCGCAGATGCCGATGGTGCTCTCCCTGATGCTGTGCACGGTCACCTTCCCCGTCATCGCGCGCGCCCTCGCCGCCGGCGACACCGAACGCGCCCGGCGCCGGGTGGAGAGCGACCTGATCGTGGCCGGCACCATCGTGCTGCTCGGCGCGTCCGTCGTGGTGGCCTGCGCCCCGCAGATCATCCAACTCCTCTTCCAGCGCGGCGCGTTCACCGTCCACGACACCGCCGCCACCGCCGACGTCATGCGGGTGTACGCGCTCGGCCTGCTCGGCCAGACCCTCGTCGGGGTCCTGGCCCGCTCCTACTTCTCCGAGGCCCGCCCTTTGTGGTTCCCGGCCTGCGCCATGCTCGCCGGGCTCACCGCGACCGCCGTGGCGGGTGCGCTCGCCGTCCCGGTGTGGGGCGCGCCCGGCATCGCCGCCGCCAACGCGCTCGGCATCACCCTGACCGCGCTGCTCCTGCTGTGGGGCAGCGGGCGCCGGCGTACCGCGCTGTCCGTGCGCTGGGTCGGCGGGCAGCTCGCCCGACTCGTGGTCGCCGCGTGCGGCGCCACCGCCGCCGCCTGGTGGGGCGCGGCCGCGCCGTCAAGTCCCCTGCTGGCCACGGCCGTCGGCGCGCTCGCCGCGGCCCTCACCTTCACCGTCGTGGCCCGTCTGCTGCGGGTCAGGGAGTTCTGTCTGCTGTTCCGTCCCGTCACACGAAAGCTCAGGCATGCCCGTTGACACGGCAGTCGGCGACCCACGAGGTCCACTGACTGGTTCGAGACCGCGCCCCGCCGCACCGCTGTGGGTCGCCATGTACCACTCGGTGTCCCACACCGCGGACGACCCCTACCACATCACCGTCTCGCCACCCCGCTTCGAGCGCCAGCTGCGCTGGCTGCGCCGGCACGGCCTGACGGGCGTGAGCATGGCCGAACTCCTGCGGGCCCGCGCCGCCGGCACCGCCCGCGGCCTGGTCGGCCTCACCTTCGACGACGGATACGCCGACTTCACGAGCGAGGCCCTCGCGCTGCTGCGCCGCCACGAGTGCACCGCGACCGTGTTCGTCCTCCCGGGCCTCCTCGGCGCCACCAACGAATGGGACCCGCTCGGCCCGCGCCGCCCGCTGCTCGACGAACGCGGCATCCAGCAGGCCGCCACCTGGGGCATGGAGGTCGCCTCGCACGGCCTGCGCCACGTCGACCTGGTCAACGCCGACGAGGACACCCTGCGCCGCGAGATCCACGAGAGCCGGCGGCTGCTCAAGGAGCTCACCGGCCACGACGTGAGGGGCTTCTGCTATCCGTACGGCGCCGTCGACGTGCGCGCCGCCGACGCGGTCCGCGCGGCCGGCTACCAGTACGCCTGCGCCATCGACCCGGGCCCCCTCACCGGCCGCTACGCCCTGCCGCGCGTCCACGTCGGCGAACGTGACACCGCCTGGCGGCTGCAGCTCAAGCGCAGCCTGCACCGCTGGCGCCGCGAGGAGCCCACCGACCTGCCGGAGGGCTCGTGAAGGTCCTGCACGTCATCACCGGCCTCGGCGTCGGCGGCGCCGAACAACAACTGGGCCTGCTCCTGCGCCACTTGCCGTACGAGGCCGACGTCATCACCCTCACCAATCCGGGCGCCGTGGCCCGCGCCATCACCGCCGACGGCGGCCGGGTGCGCGACCTCGCCATGGCAGGCAACCGCGACCTCGCCGCGCTGCCCCGCCTCACTGGACTCATCGCGGCCGGCCACTACGACGTCGTCCACACCCACCTGTACCGGGCCTGCCTGTACGGGCGCCTCGCGGCCCGGCTCGCCCGGGTGCGTACCGTCGTCGCCACCGAGCACTCGCTCGGCGAGGCCCGCATGGAGGGCCGCCCGCTCGGCCCCGGCGTACGCGGCCTCTACCTGGCGAGCGAGCGCCTCGGCACGGCGACCGTCGCGGTCTCCCCCACCATCGCCCGGCGCCTGGCCCGCTGGGGCGTGCCGCAGCGCCGCATCCAGGTGGTGCCCAACGGCATCGACGCAGCGCGGTTCGCGTTCGACGCCGATGCACGCGACACCGTACGCCGTCACTTGGGCCTGCCCGTAGACGCGTTCGTGATCGGCGCGGTCGGCAGGCTCGCGGCGGGCAAGCGGTTCCACGTCCTGCTCGACGCGCTCGCCGAACTGCCCGGCGCCTGGCTGGTGTTGGCGGGGGCCGGCGACCAGGAGCAGTCGCTGCGGGCCCGCGCTGAACGGCTCGGCGTGACCGGCCGCGTGGTCTTCGCGGGCGAATGCCCGCAGGACGAGGGAGATCCGGCGGGCCCGGGCCTCGTCGGCACGGCCCCCTGTGGCGCGCGCCCCTCCCTGCCCGGGGTGCTCTGCGCGGTGGACTGCCTGGCCTCGCCCTCGGGCGAGGAGGCGTTCGGGCTGGCCGTCGTGGAGGGGCTCGCGGCCGGGCTCCCCGTGGCGTACGTGACCTGCCCCGCCATCGACGACCTGCCGGCCGGCTCCGTGCCCGGCGCCCTGCGTACCGGCCGCACCGCCGCCGCGTTCACCGGCGCCCTGCGCGAACTCCAGCGGGCCGGCCGCACCCGGCTGCCCGTCCCCGACGCGGTGCGCCGCTACTGCGTCACCGCGACCTCCGCCCAGCTGGTCCGGGTGTACGAGGCGGTGGCGGCCCGTGTGCCGCTGCCCCGCCCGGCCTACGACGCGGCGTACGACGCGGCGCCCGGGACCGCCCCCGGCGCCGCGCACCTCACGACGAACATCTCGGAGAAAGAAGAGTCCAGATGAGCCAAGTCTCCGGCCCGCGCCAGCGTCACGGCATCCGCGGTCCGCTGCGCACCCGGGCGCTGCCGCGCTGGTGGCCGCTGCCCGTGTGCGCGCTGCTCGGCGCGGCGGCGGGCGGCGTGTACGGCGTGGTGCAGACCCCCGAGTACAGCGCGACCAGCTATGTCGTGGTCACCCCCGCCGAGAAGGCCGACCCGTCGGTCGCGCTCGGCTTCGCGCAGGCCTACGGCCGGGTGGCGACCGAGGTCGCGGTGCTCGGCGACGCCCAGGTGTGGGCGGGGGTGAGCGCGGCCACGCTGCGCGCCAGTGTGCAGACGGCGACCTCCCCCGACGCCCCGATGATCGCCATCACCGCGAGCTCGTCCCGGGCGACGGACGCCGCGGGCATGGCCAACGCGGTGGCCCGCGCGCTCACCGTCAACGGCGCCCACAGCCAGAAGGACACCGGGGTGCGCGTCGTGCAGTTCTCGCGCGCCGCCAAGCCCCTGGCGCCCTCCTCCCCCGCGGCCTCGCTCACCGCCCTGGTCGGTGGCTGCGCGGGCGGCCTGCTCGGCGGGCTCGCGCTGCTCGCCAGGCCGCGGCGCCGCCCCGAATCCGAGGCTGGGCCCGGGGCCGAGTTCGTGGCTGCGGTACCGGGTCCGGCCGCCGCGGCCTCCGTACCGCAGGAGGTCGGCTAGTGTCCGGGCTCCGCGTGGAGGTGTGCCGCGACGACCTGCCCTTCGCCGATCTCGCCCCGAACTGGCGCCGCCTGCACGGGCGTTGCTCGACGGCGACCCCGTTCCAGAGCCACGCGTGGCTGCATTCATGGTGGCTCTCGTACGGGACGCCCGGCCGGCTGCGTGTCCATCTGGTGTACCGGGGCGAGGAGTTGGTCGGCGCGGCGCCCCTGATGCGGGTGCTGCGCCCGCTGCCCGCCCTGGTGCCGCTGGGCGGCCCGATCTCCGACTTCACGGACGTCCTGGTGGACGACGACTGCGCCGAGGAGGCCGCGGCCGCCCTCACCGGCGCGCTGATGGCCTCCGCGCGCGGCGCCCTGATCGACCTGGGCGAGGTCCGCCCCGGCGCCGCAGCCGAACGCATTCACGCCAACTGGCCCGGTCAACAACGCCGGTTGACGGACTCGGGCTGTCTCGAACTGCCCGCCGCCGGCATGGACGTACTCCTCGGCCGCCTCCCCGCCAACCGCGCCCAGCGGGCCCGCGCCAAGCTCCGGAAGATCGACGCGCTGGGCATCGAGCAGCGCGACGTGCCGCCCGACGAAGTGCCCGGCGCGATGCGCACCCTGCTCGAACTGCACGGGCTCCAGTGGCAGGGCCGCGGGGTGACCCGCGAGCACACGCGTCCGCGTTTCGAGGAGCATCTGGCGCGCGCGGTGGGCGAGATGACCCGGCACGGCGACGCGGTGGTCACCGAGTTCCGCCTCGAAGGGGAGGTCGTGGCGGCCGACCTGACACTGCTCTCACCGGCCCTCGCGGGCGGCTATCTGTACGGCGCCCACCCCGGGCTGCGCGGCCGCAAGGTGGATGTGGCCACGATGCTGCTGCGGGCCGGCGCCCAGCGCATCGACGGCAGCGGCCGGGCCGCCCTGAGCATGCTGCGCGGCAACGAACCGTACAAACAGCACTGGCGGCCCGATGTGCTGGTCAACCAGCGCTTCCTGCTGGCGCGGCGGCGCACCCTGCCGCTGCTGTGGGCCAGCGCGCTGCACGCCCGGCTTCGCCGCCGCGCGGGCGCCGCGCTGCGCGAGCTGCGCCGGCGGCGGGACGCCCGGAGCCGCCCCGCCGCGGAGCCCTCAGGACCGGCGTGAGAACCAGTCGAAGCGGAGGCAGAGCTTGCCCCCGATCCAGTACTCCGCCCACGAACCGAGATCGACCGGCGCGCACTTCTCCGGCGGCTTCGGTGTCGACGTGAGGGGCACGGCGGGCGCGGCCGGCTGCGGGCTCACCGGCGTCGAGGGAGCGACCGGCGTCGACGGACCGACCGGGGCCGAGGGCTGCGCGGTGGCGTCGGTGCGGCCGTACAGGAGCGTGCGGTACACCTCGGAGGAGCGGGGGTTGTCCGCGCATCCCCACACCCCGTGCGGGCAGTAGTCGGTGATGGTGTTGTAGACGGGCTTGTGCGCGTCCATCCAGGCCAGCATGCGCCGCATGTACTCGGGGTTGTCGCCGTTGCGGAAGAGCCCCCACTCCGGATACGAGACGGGCTTGTGGTGCGCGGCGGCGAAGTCCACGTGCTGCTGAAGCCCGTACGGCTCCTTGACCTGCTGGTCGAAGTCCACGCCGCGTGGCTGGTCGTAGGAGTCCATGCCGATGATGTCGACGACGTCGTCACCGGGGTAGCACTCGGTCCACGGTACGGCGTCCCGGCCGCGGCTCGGCGTGAAGTCGAAGCGGAACCTCTGCCCCTGGACCGCTCGCATCGCGGTGACGGCCCGCTTCCAGTACGTCTTCCACGCCGCCGGGTCCGGGCCGCAGCGGTGCGTGTACGTGGTGCCGTTCATCTCCCAGCCGAGCACGATCACCGTGTCGGGGATCTTGAGCTCGACCAGCCGCTCGGCCAGCCGCGTGAAGTGCTCGTCGAACTCCCCGGCGGCGCCTTTGGCCAGCAGCTGACGCACCCGGTTGTCGGGCACCTCGGCCTCGTTGAGGGCTTGCATCGGCACGTTGAGGACGAGGGTGCGGTCGGTGCGCGCCAGGCGCCAGGAGGCCCAGTCGTCGAGGAACCCCGCCCGGCCCTCGATGTCGGACCAGGTGTTCCCGGGCAGATAGGTGTGCCCGACCTTGATGTCGGCCCCGCCGAGCCACTTCTCCAGCGCGGGGATCTGCTTGACGCCGAGGAAACCGGAGTCGAGGAAGGCCCCGAAGTTGGGGGCGGAGGGGTGTCCGGCGGGCGCGGGGGGATCGGCGCCGCTCCCCGGGCGCGTGGTGCCGGGGCCGCTCGACGGTGGGACGTTTCCGGGGCTGGGCGCCGGCCCGGTGGCCCCGGGTCCGCTCGCCGGCGGGGAGTTTCCGGGGCTGGGCGCCGGTGGGGTCGCTGCCGGGCCGGGCGCCACGCGGGTGGCTTCGGGTCCTGGCGCGAGGGCGAGACTGAAGAGAGCACCCGCCACCAGAACGCTCGTCGTGAAGGTGGCCGCTCGATGACGTCGTCGACGCATGTGCGCTCCCTTGATTCGGAGGACCTCCCGGGTTCCGGGCTGAAAATATTCTTATTGCGCCGATAGGGAACCTAAGCAGCCCACGCCGGAAGCCCCCCGAACGGGCGTACGCCGGGGGGTGGGCCATCTGATGACCCCCTGGGGGCTTCGACGGGCTCGCCAAGCTGTGGCCGGAGCGGGCCCCGCTCGGCTGGGACCGCACGGACGCCGCCTATGGCCGATACGGTCGCCCTCCTGCTGAGCGACGCGGCCCGTGCCATGACGGGGCAGGTACTGCATGTGGACGGCGGATTCTCGGCCGTGGGCGCGTAAGACGCCGTAGGGCCCGCCCCAACGGGGGCGGGCCCTACGCACAACGTACGGTGCAACACATCCGGCGGAGACCGGAGCCGGAAGCGGCGAACGCCCCGGCATCAACTCCTCTGACCTGGCGGCGAGTTGCCGCCCCGCCTCCACCCGATCCCTCGGCCGTCACTTGCCGCGGAGGGGGCCGGCGGCCTCCTAGCGTCAGGCCTTGGCCATCGCCCTGCCGCGCCGGTAGAGGACGCCTCCACCGAGCACGAGCCCGGCGGCACCGGCGGCGGCCGCGGCGAGGAGCGCCGGGTCGGCCCCGGTGTCGGCGAGGTGTGCGGCGGCCACGGGCGCGACGACCCGGGCGGCGGGTTGCGCGGGAACGGCGTGCCGCGCGTGCCGCGGGGCTTCGTGCACGGCCGGCGCGTGGTGTACGGGTACCTCGTGCACCGGGGGCGCCTGATGCACGGGCGGTGCCTCGTGGACCGGGGGCAGGTGCCGCTCCCCAGGCGCGTGGTGCACCTCGTGCCCGGGCGGGCAGTGGTGGGGCGGCATGTGATGCGCGGGCGAGGCGTGATGCACGGGCGGAGCGTCGTGAACCGGGGGCGCGTGGTGTGCGGGCGGGGCCGCGTGGTGTGCGGGCGGGGCCGCGTGGTGTGCGGGCGGGGCCGCGTGGTGTGCGGGCGGGGCCTGGTGGACCGGCGGGACCTCATGCATCGGGGGTGCCTGGTGCACCGGAGGTGCGTGGTGCACGGGCGGAGCCGCGTGGTGTGCGGGCGGCGCCTGGTGGACCGGCGGGGCCGCGCGGTGTGCGGGCGGGGCCTCGTGGTGGGGCCGGTGCGTGGGGCGGGCCGTGTCCGGGTTGGTCGCGCAGCGGTTGCCGAACACCGGGTTCAGCAGACCCACCACGCTCACCGAGTTCCCGCACGCCTGCACGGGCACGTCGACCGGCGCGGCCGCGGAGTTGCCGGACGCCACACCCGGCGAACCGCTGGTCACCGCGTGCGCCTGGCTGCCGGCCGCGTGGTGCTCAGGGGCGTACGCGGCGGCGTACTCCCGCGCGTAGGAGTCGCCGTAGTCGTGGGACGGTGCCCCGGGGCGCCCGGCTTCCTCGTCCTCGCCCGCGTGGTCGGCCATGTATCCGGCGTACTCGTCCGCGCGCTCGCCGGACGACGAGACCGTCGCGCAATTGTTCCCGAAGGACGGATTGAGTGCTCCGACCGGGTTCACCGAGTTTCCGCACGCCTGGACCGGGACTTCCACGGGTGCCGAGATCGTGTTCCCCGAAAGGACACCTGGCGAGCCCACGCTCTCGGCATCGGCGCCGGCGGCCTGAGCACAATTCGCGCTCATCGAAAGGACGCTCGTGGCTGCCACGGCAGTGAACAGGGTCTTACTGATGACCTGGCGCAATGGGCTGTCTTCCGTCGCGGAGAAAAGTGGGAGAAACCGGCTTTGGGGCGTGCGGTGGGCACGCCCCAAAGTCGGAGTGGAGAGTCCTGGCGCTACATCACTTGTTGATGCAGGTGTTGCCGAACGCGGGGTTCAGCAGCCCGATGACGTTGACGGTGTTGCCGCAGATGTTGACCGGGATGTGGACCGGGACCTGAACCACGTTGCCGGACAGGACGCCCGGGCTGCCGACAGCGGCACCCTCGGCGCCCGCGTCGGCGAACGCCGGGGCGGCACTGCCCGCGGCGATGACAAAACCGGTCAGAACCGTCGCAGCCTTCATGTACTTCACGTGGATTTCCTTCCCTCAGTCAAAAAGTCGCGCAACAAGTCGTTGCTCACGGCGCGTTGCCAGAGCTTTCGCCCAAGGAGCCGCTGACTACTTGATAACGATTGATTCGCGCAAAGGAAACCGAAGCGGAACCGTACTGCTGTTTTCCTCACCCAAATGGCAGGAAAACAGCTGTTCGCGCCACGCCCCTCAGCCGTCGTGCGATGTCGTGCCCAAAGAACTCGGGCCACCGCAGCCCCAACAGCGGACTGCGGCGGCCCGAGCGGCGGCAAGGACTCAGCTGCCGGAGGCGCCGTTGCCGGAGAGCACCGGGATGTCGTCCAGGATGTGCGACAGGGCCTCGTCGCGCTTGGCCTGGGTGGAGTTCTCGG